>CAXTPG010000002.1:0-121491 GCA_964246015.1 uncultured Acetobacteraceae bacterium | reverse complement strand
AGCTGCCGGTCATCTACATCTTCACCCATGACAGCATCGGCGTGGGCGAGGACGGGCCGACGCACCAGCCGATCGAGCAGTTGATCGCGCTGCGGGCCATCCCCGGCATGATCGTGCTGCGCCCGGCGGACGCGAACGAGGTGGCAGAATCCTGGCGCGTCGCCATGACATCGCGCCATCATCCCGTCGCCTTCGCACTCAGCCGGCAGGCGCTGCCGACGATCGATCGCGAGACATACGGCGCCGCGTCGGGCGTCGCGAAGGGCGCCTACGTCGTCGCCGACAGCCCCGATCCGAAGGTGATCCTGATCGGGACCGGCAGCGAGCTCTCCCTCTGCGTCGGCGCCTACGAGGCGTTGAAGGCCGAGGGCGTGGCCGCCCGCGTCGTCTCGATGCCGAGCTGGGAGCTGTTCGAGATGCAGGACCAGGCCTACCAGGACGAGGTTCTGCCGCCCGGCATCGTGGGCCGCGTCGCGGTCGAGCAGGGCAGCGTCATCGGCTGGGACCGGTACGTGGGCCGGGGCGGCGCGGTGATCGGCATGCACACCTTCGGCGCCAGCGCCCCGGCGGCGGCGCTGCAAAGCAAGTTCGGCTTCACGCCGGAAAAGGTTCTCGAAGCCGCGCGCGCGCAATCCAAGCGCGCCTGAACGGGAGACGAGCGATGAACATCGTCAACAAGCAAGCCGACCTCGCCGACGCCAACCCGCTGAAGAAGCTGGAGGCGTTCGGCCAGTCCCCCTGGCTCGACTTCATCCAGCGCAGCTTCACGTCCGACGGGCTGGCGACGCTCATCGAGCGGGACGGGCTGAAGGGGATCACCAGCAACCCCGCCATCTTCGAGAAGGCGATGGGCTCCGGCACCGACTACGACGAGGGCTTCAAGGCGCTGGCGGACGCCGGCGACCACGACGCGCTCGACATCTACGAGGCGCTGGCGATCGAGGATATCCAGCAGGCCGCCGACATGATGCGTCCCGTATGGGAGGCGACCGGGAAGGTCGACGGCTACATCAGCCTCGAAGTCTCCCCCTACCTCGCGCTGCGGACCGACGACACCATCACCGAGGCCCGGCGGCTGTGGAAGGCCGTGGGGCGTGAGAACCTGATGGTCAAGGTGCCGGGCACCGAGGCCGGCGCGCCCGCCATCCGCACCCTGATCGCCGACGGCATCAACATCAACGTCACGCTCCTGTTCTCGCTCGACTCCTACAAGGCCGTGGCGGAGGCGTTCGTCGCAGGGCTCGAGGACCGGGTGGCCAAGGGCGGCGACATCGCCGGGCTGTCGAGCGTCGCGAGCTTCTTCGTCAGCCGCATCGACGCCGTGATGGACAAGAAGATCGACGCCCATGCCGACCCGGCCGTGAAGGCGCTGCGCGGCAAGATCGCCATCGCCAACGCCAAGGTGGCCTACCAGCACTACCTGGGCCTCGTCGCCAGCCCGCGCTGGCAGGCGCTGGCCGCCAAGGGCGCGCTGCCGCAGCGCCTGCTGTGGGCCAGCACCGGCGTGAAGGACAAGGCCTACAGCGACGTCATGTACGTCGACGGGCTGATCGGGCGCGACACCGTCAACACCATCCCCCCCGCGACGATGGACGCCTTCCGCGACCACGGCACGGCGGCCGAGACGCTGACCCAGGGCCTCGATGACGCGAAGGCCGTGCTGGCGGCGGCGGAGAAGGCCGGGCTGGACCTGCCGGGCGTCACGGTGAAGCTGGTCGAAGACGGGGTGACGCTGTTCGCGGAAGCCGCGGACAAGCTGCTGGGCGCCGTCGCGGCCAAGCGGGTCGCGATGCTGGGGTCAGGGATCGCCAAGCTGGAGGTGAAGCTGTCCGAACCGCTGGACGGCGCGGTGCGCAAGACGCGCGACGCGTGGCGCCACGACGGCACGCTGCGGGACCTCTGGGCCGGCGACGCGAAGGTGTGGACGGGCGGCGAGGAGTCGAAATGGCTCGGCTGGCTGCGCGTCGTCGACGAGCGGATGGCCGACCTGCCGGCGCTGCTGTCGTTCCAGGACGAGGTGAAGGCGGCCGGCTTCCAGCACGTCCTGCTGCTGGGCATGGGCGGCAGCAGCCTGGGGCCGGAGGTGCTGGCCGAGACGTTCGGGCGCCAGGCCGGATACCCCGAGCTGCTGGTGCTGGACAGCACCGACCCGCAGCAGGTCGCGACGTTCGCCGGCAAGGTGGATCTCGCCAAGACGCTGTGCATCGTCAGCTCCAAATCCGGCAGCACGCTGGAGCCGAACATCCTGAAGGCGTTCTTCTTCGACCGCATGACGGCGGCCCTGGGCGACGCTGACGAAGGGGGGGCCGGGCAGCACTTCGTCGCCGTGACCGACCCGGGCAGCAAGATGCAGGCCGTCGCCGAGCATGACCGCTTCCGCCACATCTTCATGGGCGACCCGAAGATCGGCGGCCGCTACTCCGTCCTGTCCAATTTCGGCCTGGTGCCCGCCGCCGCGATGGGCGTCGATCTCACGGCCTTCCTGACCACCACGGCCCGGATGGTGCGCTCCTGCGCGGCCGGCACGCCGCCGGACGCGAACCCGGGCGTGCAGCTCGGCATCGCGCTCGGCGAGGCGGCGAAGGCCGGGCGGGACAAGGTGACGGTGATCGCCGGTCCCGGGCTCGAGGACGTGGGCGCGTGGCTCGAACAGCTCTTGGCCGAGAGCACGGGCAAGCAGGGGCACGGGATCGTGCCGGTCGACGGCGAACCGCTGGGCAGCCTGGACAGCTACGGCAAGGATCGCGTGTTCGCGCATCTGACCTTGGCGGGCAAGCAGGACGCCGGGCAGCACGACGCGCTGATGGCGCTGGAGGCGGCGGGCCATCCGGTTATCCGGCTGGTGCTCGACAGCCCGATGCAGGTCGGCCAGGCGTTCTATCTGTGGGAGTTCGCGACGGCGGTGGCCGGCGCGGTCATCGGGATCGACCCGTTCGACCAGCCGGACGTCGAGGCGAGCAAGATCGAGACCCGCAAGCTGACCGACGCCTATGCCCGGGACGGCAAGCTGCCGGACGAGGCGCCGTTCCTGGAGGAGGACGGCATCAAGCTGTTCACCGACGCCGCGAACCAGGCGGCGCTGGGCACGGCCGGGCTGGACGCCGTGATCGCGGCGCATCTGGGCCGGGTGGGCGCGGGCGACTACGTGGCGCTGCTGGCCTATATCGAGCGCGACCCGGCATCCATCGCGACGCTGACCGCGCTCCGCACCCGCATCCGGGACGCGAAGCACGTGGCGACGGTCGTGGGTTTCGGACCGCGGTTCCTGCACTCCACGGGGCAGGCGTACAAGGGCGGACCGAACAGCGGTGTCGTGCTGCAGATCACCGCCGACGACGCGGCGGACCTGATGGTGCCCGGCGAGAAGTACAGCTTCGGCACCGTCAAGGCGGCCCAGGCGCGCGGCGATTTCGACGTGCTGACGGAACGCAAGCGCCGTGCGCTGCGCGTGCATCTGGGCCAGGATGTGGGGGCAGGTCTCGCCCGGTTGGCCAAGGCCGTCGAGGCGGCGCTGTAGGAGCGGACACATGGAACTGGGGATCATCGGCCTCGGCCGGATGGGCGGCAACATCAGCCTGAGATTGATGCGGGCCGGGCACAAGACGGTGGTGTACGACCGCAACGTCGACGCCGTGACGGGGCTGGCGAAGCAAGGGGCCGAGGGCGTCGGCGGGCTGGCGGAGATGGTGAAGGCGCTGGCCGCGCCGCGCGCCGTCTGGGTGATGCTGCCCGCGGGCGCGATCACCGAGGCGACGGTGAACGAGCTGGCCGGGCTGATGGACGTGGGCGACACGATCATCGACGGCGGCAACAGCTACTACAAGGACGACATCCGCCGGGCGAAGGCATTGAGCGCCCAGGGCATCACCTATGTCGACGTCGGCACGTCCGGCGGGGTCTGGGGGCTGGACCGCGGCTACTGCATGATGATCGGCGGCGACAAGGCGGCCGTCGACCGGCTGGACCCCATCTTCGCGGCGCTGGCGCCCGGCATCGGCACCATCGACAAGACGCCGGGGCGCGAGGGCCGCGACCCGAGGGCCGAGCAGGGCTACATCCACACGGGGCCCGCCGGGTCCGGCCATTTCGTCAAGATGGTGCATAACGGCATCGAGTACGGGCTGATGCAGGCCTATGCCGAGGGCTTCGACATCCTGCACCACAAAAGCAGCACGGAACTGCCCGAGGATCAGCGCTTCACGCTGGACGTGGCCGACGTGGCCGAGGTGTGGCGCCGCGGCAGCGTGGTCGCGTCCTGGCTGCTCGACCTCACGGCCATCGCCCTGGCCGAGAACGAGACGCTGAGCAACTTCGAGGGCGGCGTCGCCGACAGCGGCGAGGGCCGCTGGACGGTCGAGGCGGCGGTCGAGGAGGCGGTGCCGGCCCCCGTCCTGTCGGCCAGCCTGTTCGCGCGGTTCCGCAGCCGGCGGGAGCATACCTTCGCCGACAAGCTGCTGAGCGCGATGCGGGCGCAGTTCGGCGGCCACGCCGAAGCCAAGATCGACAAGTCCTAGCGGGATGGACACGAACCAGCCGCTGCCGGGTCGCCTGGGCGGCGCCGCGGGCATGAGCCAGGCGCCCGCCGCACCGCCCGCGACGCTGGTGATCTTCGGCGGCGGCGGGGACCTGACGAAGCGGCTGCTGATGCCGTCGCTCTATAACCTCCGGCTCGCGACCCTCATGGACGACGCGTTCCAGGTGATCGCGGTCGATCACGCCGAGACCGACCAGGACGCCTATCGCGCGGGCCTCACGGCCGCCATGGAGGGCTTCGTCGCCCATCGCGGCGGCGAGTTCGAGGCGTCGCGCCTGAACCAGGACGCCTGGGGCTGGGTGCGGGACCGCCTGCACTATCAGAAGGGCGACTTCGGCGAGGACGCGACCTATGAATCGCTCAAGGCCAGCCTGTCCGGCAACGTCGTGTTCTACCTCGCCGTCGCCGCCAGGTTCTTCGGCCCGGTCATCGAGCATCTCGCGGCGTCGGGCCTCATGGCCGAATCCGCCGGCGCGTTCCGCCGCCTCGTCGTCGAAAAGCCGTTCGGCCACGACCTGCCGAGCGCCAAGGCCCTGAACAAGCTGATCCTGGACCGGGTCAACGAGACCCAGGTGTTCCGGATCGACCACTTCCTGGGCAAGGAGACCGTCCAGAACGTCATGGCGCTCCGCTTCGGCAACGGCATATTCGAGCCGCTGTGGAACCGCCACTACATCGACCACGTGCAGATCACGGCGGCCGAGACGGTGGGGGTCGAGGAACGGGCGCGCTTCTACGAGCCCACGGGCGCGCTGCGGGACATGGTGCCGAACCACATGTTCCAGCTTCTCGCGATCACCGCCATGGAACCGCCCAACCGCTTCGACGCCGACGCGGTCCGGGCCGAGAAGGCGAAGGTCATCCAGGCCATCAAGCCGTTCGACAGCATGCGGGCGCTCCGCGACGTCGCCCGCGGCCAGTACGCGGCGGGGAAGCTGGGGGACGAGGCCGTGCCCGGCTACCGGCAGGAAAAGGACGTCTCGCCGTCCAGCATGACCGAGACCTACGTCGCCATGCGGCTCAAGATCGACAATTTCCGCTGGGCCGGCGTGCCGTTCTACATCCGCACGGGCAAGCGCATGGCGGTGCGGCGGACGGAGATCGCGATCCATTTCAAGCAGGCGCCCTACGCGATGTTCCGCGACACGCCGGTCGACCGGCTGACGCCCAACATCATGGTGCTGCACATCCAGCCGACGGAGGGGATAACGCTCAACCTCAGCGCGAAGATCCCCGGGCCGAAGCTCGCGCTGGGTGGCGTCGCGATGGAGTTCAACTACGCCGACTATTTCCACACGCCCAGCAGCACCGGCTACGAGACGCTGCTGTACGACGTGATGATGGGCGACGCGACGCTGTTCCAGCGGGCGGACATGGTCGAGGCCGGGTGGGCCGCGGTGCAACCGATCCTCGATGTCTGGGACTCCGGGCAGGCGGGCGTCAGCCCCTACGCCGCCGGGTCGCACGGCCCGGCGCCGGCGGACCGGCTGCTGGACCGGGACGGGATCCACTGGCTCAAGCTGCCATGACGGTGAAGCTCGTCGTGTCGGACGTCGACGGCACCATCGTGCAACCGGACAAGACGCTCAGCCCCGGGACCGTCGCCGCGGCCGGGCGGTTGCGGGCCGCCGGCATCCCGCTCGCCATCGTCAGCGCCCGGCCGCCCCGCGGCATGCGCTGGATCGTGGACACGCTGGGGCTGCAGGGCCTGTATGCCGGGTTCAACGGCGGCGGGCTGGTATCGGCCGACGGCGCCTTCGTGGAATGGAACCCGGCGCCCACGGACATGGTGCAGGCCGCCCTCGACCTGTTCCGGCGGCGGCGCGTCGATGCGTGGCTGTTCACCCGGGACGAGTGGCTGGTCCTGGACCCCGATGGCGTGCGGGTCGCGCATGAGCGGAATACCGTGCGGTTCGACGCCCGCGTCGTCGACACCTTCGACCCCTACACGGACCAGGTGGGCAAGCTGGTCGGCGTATCGAACGACTACGACCTGCTGGCGGAGGTGGAGCGCGAGCTGCAGGGCATCGTCGGCGCCGGCGCCACGGCGCACCGGTCGCAGAAATACTATCTCGATCTCACGCATCCCAACGCCAACAAGGGCTACGCCGTCCACGCGGTCGCCCGGCACGCCGGCGTCGATCTCAGCGAGGTGGCAGTATTGGGCGACATGGTCAACGACGTGCCGATGTTTCGTGTCGCGGGCTTCTCGGTGGCGATGGGCAACGGGTCCGACGAGGTGAAGGCGGCCGCGACCGCCACGACGGCCGCCAACGACCACGAGGGATGGGCGGCGGCGATCGATACGCTGATCCTGCCGAGGACCAAGGCTTGAACGCGCTGGTGATGTCGGGCCCCGAGGCCCTGGCCGAAGCCGCTTCGGCCTGGATCGTCGAAACCTTCGCCGCGCGTCCCGGCCGCATCGCGGTCGCGCTCTCGGGCGGATCGACTCCGCGGCTTCTCTACCGGACGTTGGCACGGCCGCCCTTCCGGGACCGCATGCCGTGGGACCGGGTCCACTGGTTCTGGGGCGATGAACGTTTCGTCCCGCCCGACGACCCCCGCAGCAACCAGGCCATGGTGCGGGACGCCATGCTGGCGCACGTGCCGGCGCCGTCCCGCAACATCCACCCCATCCCGACGATGGGCCTTTCGCCCCAGAACGCCGCCCTGGCCTATGACGGCTACCTGCGCGCCTTCCGCGGGCCGGAGCCCGGCCCGCTGTTCGACCTGGTGCTGCTGGGACTCGGCACGAACGGGCACACGGCGTCGCTGTTCCCCGGGGAGGCGGCGCTGCAGGAGCGGACGTCCTGGGCCGTCCCCGTGACGCCACCCGGGGAGCCGACGCGCATCACGCTGACCTGGCCGCCGCTCGAGGATTGCCGCGACGCCGCGTTCCTGGTGGTGGGCGCCGACAAGCGGGACGTCGTCGCGCGGGTGAAGGCGGGGGATCCCGCGCTTCCCGCGTCACACTACCGCCCGTCCGGGACCTTGCACTGGTGGCTGGACGCGGAAGCGGCCGGGCCGGGTTGAAGCCGCGGCGGGACCCGACAGCCTCACGGTCATGAGCGGCGGGGATGCAGCAACCTTGCATTTACCATTGCGCCGTTACTGGGGATGAACGATTTTGAACGCCACAGGCGGGCTTAGGGAGCCGGCCGATTGTCCCGTACCCGCGGCCGACGCCACGTCGGCGGATGAAACGAGCCATGGCACGACGCAAGCCTGAGCGCCCCGTCTTCGAAGGCTATGTCGACTCCGCCGACTGGGGCCGCATCGTCGGCTGGGGTCGGTTCCCGGCGGAGCCGGAGCGGCGCGCGACGATCGAACTGGTCGCGAACGGCGTCGTCGTTCGCTGCGTGCTGGCGGACCAGCCCCGCCCCGACCTCGTGGACGCGGGAAAGGGCGATGGGCGGCACGGGTTCTGCGTCACCTTGCCGAAGTTCATGTTCCCGGCCCCCACCGTCACGCTGCGCGTGCGCGACGCCTCGACGGGACTCGATCTCGACAACACCCCGGTCCTGCTGCTGAACGACCAGGCTGGCCTCGATGCCCCGACCCGGACCTTCCTGGAGGAACGGATCGGGCAGTTGCAGCACGGCGGCGACGCGGCAGCGATCGAGGAGCAGGCGGTGTTCCTGCTGTCCCAGTTCGACCGCCTGATCGCCGCGCGGGACCGGATCGAGGACGGGCGGGCGCAGGACATGTCGCGCTGGTCGCGGATGGTGCCGGAGGCCGGCAGCGACGGCGCCGTGCGGGCCCTGATCGCCGGCGCCGTGCAGCAGTTCGGCACGGACCGGCTGGCGCTGCCCACGTCGGACCAGCCGGAGGTCAGCGTCGTCATCCCGGTGCTGGACGCCTTCCGCTACACCCATGCGTGCCTCCGCAGCATCGCCGCCCACCCCGTCGCACGGCCCTACGAGGTGGTGCTGGTCGATGACGGCTCCAGCGACGAGACGGTGCTCGCGCCGCTGCTGGTCACGGGCGTGCGGATCGTCCGCAACGCGCGCAACCAGGGCTTCGTGGGCGCCGTGACGGCAGGCGTCGCGAAGGCGAGGGGCCGGCTGATCGTGCTGCTGAACAACGACACCGAGGTTCAGGCGGGCTGGCTGGACGCGCTATGCGGGACGCTGGATCTGGACCCGACGATCGGCGTCGTGGGCGCCAAGCTGCTGTTCCCCGGCGGCGCGTTGCAGGAGTGCGGCGGCATCGTCTGGCGCAACGGCGACGGCTTCAACTATGGGCGGGACCAGGACCCGGGGCGGCCGGAGTACCGGTTCCTCCGCGATGCCGACTACGTCTCGGGCGCCGCGATGCTGGTCCGGCGGGACGTGTGGGACGTGGTCGGGGGGCTGAGCCCCGAATACGCGCCGGGCTACTACGAGGACACGGACCTCTGCTTCAAGGCGCGGGCGGCCGGGTTCCGCGTGGTGGTGCAGCCGACGGCGCTGGTGATGCACCACGAGGGCGCGTCCGCCGGAAGGGACGTCGCCGGCACCGGCATGAAGCGGCACCAGCGCACGAACATGGCGCGCTTCGCGGCGCGTTGGTCGCACGAGCTGCAATCCCACGCCGAGCCCGATCTGACCCGGCTTCGGGCCGAGGCCGAGCGCGGCATCACACGGCACGCGCTGTTCATCGACGACACCGTTCCCACGCCCGACAAGGACGCCGGGTCGAAGGCGGTGGTCGCGCACATGCTCTCGGTCATGCGCCTCGGCTACCACGTGCATTTCGTGCCGTCGGACAACATGGCCCGCATCCACCCCTACACGGACGCGCTGGAGCGCGTGGGCATACGCTGCCACGACCGCCCCTATTCCAACTCGGTCGAGGAAGTGCTGCGGCGCCACCTCGGCCTGTTCGAGGTCGTGTACCTGCACCGGCTGACGAATGCCCGCTACATGGGCATGGTGCGCGCCTGCAACCCGGACGCGCAGGTGATCTACAACGTCGCCGACCTGCACCACGTCCGCATGTCGCGCGAAGCCGAGCTGACGCGCGACCCGGTGCTCCGCCGCGCCGCGATGGCGACCCAGGCAGAGGAGATGGCGGCGACGGCGGACGCGGATTGCACGATCGTGCACTCGACGCACGAGGCCGGGCTGATCCAGGCCGCGCAGCCGCGCGCACGGGTCGTCGTGGCGCCATGGACGCTGCGCCCCTCGGCGCCGGCGCCCTTCGCGGCCCGGCACGGCGTGGCGTTCGTCGGCAGCCGCCACGGCCCGAACGCGGATGCGGCGGCCTGGCTCGTGGACGCTGTGATGCCGCTGGTCTGGGGCCAGTCGCCGGACATCGTGCTGCATCTGCTGGGGGAGCACGTGCACGACCCGCGCACCGCCGCGCTGAGGGACCGGAGGATCGCCCGCACGGGCTGGGTGCCCGACCTCGACGCGGCCCTCGCCGGCCGGCGGCTGACGGTCGCGCCGCTGCGCTATGGCGCCGGGTTGAAGGGAAAGGTGCTGGACAGCCTCGCCGCCGGCCTGCCCTGCGTCATGACCCACTGCGCGGCCGAGGGCGCGGCCCTGCCGGACGCCCTGTTGCAGCTCGTCAGCGACGACCCGGCGCGGCTGGCGGCCCTGATCGTCGAGCTGCACGGGGACGAGGCCCGCAACCTGGCGATCTCGGAGGCCGGCCTGCGCCATGTCGAGGCGACGTGCTCGGCCATGCGGATCGACGCGCTGATCGGGACGGCGCTCCGCCGGCCCGAGCCGGAGCCGCCGGAGGACGGGTCCGACGTGATCCGCCTGGCGCCCATCCGGGCCGGACGCGCGAACCGGAAGGGCTGACGCCGCGCGCGCCATCCCCGGAAACGTCATGGGGTGGGGGCTGGCGCGGCCCGGCCAGCCCGCTATGGTCCCGCCCATGACACACGCGGCTCTTCCTTCGGTGCTCGTCGTCATGGGCGTGTCCGGGTCCGGCAAGACGACCGTCGCGGCGCTGCTCGCGGGGCGGCTGGGCTGGGAATACGGCGACGCCGACGACTTCCACTCCCCGGCCAACGTGCGGAAGATGCACGGCGGCACGCCGCTGGGCGACGAGGACCGCTGGCCCTGGCTGCGCGCGATGGCGGCATGGATCGACGCGACCCGCTCCGTCGGGCGGCATGGCGTGCTGGCATGCTCGGCGCTGAAACGCGCCTACCGCACCGTGCTGGTGGGCGCGCGGGCGGATGTGCGGCTGGTGTACCTGCGCGGCGACAAGGCGCTGATCAGCAGCCGGCAGGCCGCGCGGCACGGCCACTTCATGCCGGCGAGCCTCGTCGACAGCCAGTTCGCGACGCTGGAGGAGCCGGGGGCGGAGGAGCATCCGTTGACCGTGTCGGTCGCGCCGCGGCCGCCGCTGATCGTCGACGGGATCGTCCGGGCGCTCGGGGCATGAGCGACGAGTTGAAGCGCCAGGCGGCCGAGGCGGCGCTTGCCGATCTGCGCGACGGCATGGTGGTGGGGCTGGGGACCGGCTCCACCGCGGCGCTGATGATCGAGGCGCTGGGGCGGCGCGTGCGGGCCGGGCTGCGGATCGTGGGCATCCCGACGTCCGAGCGCAGCGCCGAGCAGGCGCGCGCCGAGGGCATCCCGCTGGTGGATTTCAGCACGCATCCCCGCATCGACATCACGATCGACGGCGCCGACGAGGTGCACACGGGCACGCTGGACCTGATCAAGGGGCTGGGCGGCGCGCTGCTGCGGGAAAAGATCGTCGCGGCCGCCAGCCGGCGGATGACCGTGATCGTCGACGCGAGCAAGCTGGTGCCCGTGCTGGGCCGCAAGGTGCGCCTGCCGGTCGAGGTCGTGCCCTTCGGCTGGCAGGCGACGGCGACGAAGCTGGCCGACGCCGGCGCCTCCACCTTCCTGCGGACGAACCCGGACGGGAGCGCGTTCCATACGGACGGCGGCAACCTGATCCTGGACTGCGCCTTCGCCGACATCCCCGACCCGGCTGCCCTGCAGCTCCGGCTTAAGGCCATCACCGGCGTCGTCGAGACGGGCCTGTTCGTCGGCATGGCCACGACCATCATCGCCGGCACCCCGGACGGGGTGCGGAAACTGGAGCGTCCATGACCGAGATCGCGACGATGCCCGACGCGGCGGCACCGAAAGGTCCGATCACGCTGACGCTGGACATCGGCGGCACGGGCCTGAAGGCCGGGCTGCTGGATGCCGACGGCGCCATGATCGGCACCCGGGCGCGGGTGGAGACGCCGCACCCCTCGCCGCCCGACGCGGTGCTGCCCGCGCTGATCGGGCTTGCCCATTGCCTGGGCACGTTCGACCGCGTTTCGGTGGGCTTCCCGGGCGTCGTGCGCGGAACCAAGGTGATGACGGCGCCGAACCTGGGGACCGAGGCGTGGGCGGGCTACGACCTGGCCGGCACGTTGGAGCAGCGGCTGGGCCGCCCGGTGCGGCTGCTGAACGACGCGACCGTGCAGGGCCTGGGCGTGATCGCCGGGCGCGGGGTGGAATGCGTGATCACGCTGGGCACCGGATTCGGCTTCGCGCTGTTCCAGGACGGGCGGCTGGCGCCCCACCTGGAGCTGAGCCACCACATCATCCGCGGCAAGAAGACGTACGACCAGTACCTGGGCGTGGCCGCGCTGAAGGCCGTGGGCAAGACAAGGTGGCGCCGGCGCGTGCAGAAGATGCTGGTGCAGCTTCGGGTCCTGGTGAACTGGGACACGCTCTATATAGGCGGCGGCGACGCAAGGCTGATCGACTTCGTGCTGCCCGCGGACATAAGGATCGTGTCGAACGACGCGGGCATCACCGGTGGCGTGCGGCTGTGGGACCCGAAGCTGGACGTCGATTTCGCGGAGCCCGCCGCCTGACGGGGCCGACCACGATCCACCTGGTGCGGCACGCGGCCCATGCCCTGCTGCCGCACACGCTGGCCGGGCGGATGGCAGGCGTGCCATTGAGCAACGCGGGGCGGGCGCAGGCGGCGGCCCTGGCGGCGCGGTTCATAGGTCGTCCGATCGCCGCCGTATTGTCCAGCCCGGTGCAGCGGGCGCAGGAAACGGCGGCCCCCATCGCCGCAACGCTGGGCCTGCCGCTCACGATCGAGCCGGGGTTCGAGGAGATCGACTTCGGCGCCTGGACCGGGATGCGCTTCGACGCGCTGGAGCATGACCCGGCGTGGCAGGCCTGGAACCGGCTTCGCAGCGTCGCCGTCTGTCCCGCAGGCGAATCGATGCACCAGGCGCAGTCCCGCGCGATGCTGGCGCTGGCCCGAATGCGGGCGGAGCATGGCGAGGCGGACCTGATCGTGGTCAGCCATGCCGACGTCATCAAATCCGTGCTGGCGGCGGCGCTGGGCCTCTCTCTCGACCTGCTGCACCGTCTGACGATCGACCCGGCGTCGATCTCTACGCTGGTGCTGTTCGATACCGACTTGCGGGTGGACCGGGTGAACACGTAGCGGTGGCATACGGCGTGCATCCGGAGTGGCCATCGACATCCGGAGTTCCTCATGCACGCCACACGTCGCCTGCTCCTCGCCGCGCTGCTGCTGGCGCCGCTGTCCGCCCATGCCCAGAGCTGCGTCGCCACCGTCGCGCCCGCCAGCCTCGTGTCCGCCGGCAAGCTGATGCTGGCGATCAACCCGACGCTGCCGCCGCAGCAGTTCGTCGACGAGAAGGGGGAGCTGCAGGGCCTCAACGTCGAGCTGGGACGCGAAGTGGGCAAGCGCCTCTGCCTCGCCACCGAGTTCGTCCGCATGGACTTCCCGGCCATGGTCCCCGCGCTCCGCGGCGGCCGGTTCGACGCGATCGACACCGGCATGTTCTGGACCGAGGAACGCTCGAAGCTGATGTTCATGGTCCCCTACGCGCAGCAGGCGATCGGCGTGTTCGCGATGGAGTCGAGCAAGCTGAAGCTCAACAGCTTCGAGGATCTGGCCGGCCGCGTGGCCGCCATCGAGATCGGCACCTATCAGGAGCGCAAGTCCAAGGAAGCGAATGCGGAGATGGTCGCGAAGGGCCTGAAGCCGGTCGATCTGCGGACCTTCAGCACCGCGACCGAGGCGACTGCCGCCCTGCGGGCCGGCCAGGTGGAGGCGGTGATCATCGTCGAGGAGGCGGCCAAGGCCATCAGCAAGCAGCGCGGCATGACCCTGCTGCTGACGGGCTTCGGCGGCAGCGACATCACCTTCGCCTTCCGCGACAAGGCCCTGGCCGAAGCTGCGGCGGCGGCGTTCACGGCGATCCGTGCGGATGGCACGTATGACGCGCTGTTCGACAAGTTCGGCCTGACGAAGCTGCCGGGCACGACGTTCGGGATCCGGGGGACCGGGCCCGCCAGCTAGGCCGATGTTCGACGTCGCGGCGTTCGTTTCCTACCTCGACAACGGGTTCCTGCTCGGCGGCGTGCTGGTCACGCTGGGGCTGACGGTGGGCTCGTTGCTGGGGGGACTCGTGCTGGGCATGGGGCTTGCGCTGATGCGCGGCTCCGGCGGGCGGGTGCTGCCGCGGATCGCGTCGGGATACGTGTGGATCTTCCGGGGCACGCCGCTGCTGGTGCAACTGGTCATCGTCTACACCGGCCTGCCGCAGCTCGGCATCAAGCTGGGCGTCGTGCAGTCGGCCTTCCTGTCGCTGATCCTGAACGAGGCGGCGTATCTGAGCGAGATCATCCGCGCCGGGTTCTTCGGGGTGGCGCGGGGGCAGACGGATGCGGCGCTCGCCGTCGGCCTGTCGCGGTTCCAGGCGATCCGGCTGGTGACCCTGCCGCAGGCGTTCCGCATCATCATCCCGCCCTTGGGCAACTCCGTGAACGGCCTGCTGAAGGCGACCAGCATCACGTCCATCATCTCGATGGAGGAGCTGATGCGCCGCAGCCAGATGATCATGCAGATCAAGTTCGACGTGCTGGAGGTCTATGTCGTGGCGGCCTGCTACTACCTGGCGCTGACCACGATGTGGGACTTCGCCCAGCGCGCGCTGGAGCGCCGCTTCGGCCGAGGCCACGTGGAGACGCCCACGGTGCGGGTGGCGGAAGCGCGATGAACGAGCCGCTCCAGGTGGACCGATGAACGAGCCGTTCCGCGGCACCTACACGGTGCTGGTCACGCCCTTCACCCCGGATGGCACGGCCGTAGACCTCGCCGCCTTGCGCCGCCTGGTCGCGTTCCAGATCGACGAGGGCATCGACGGGCTGATCCCGCTGGGTTCGACCGGCGAGTTCCTGTCGGTCAGCCGCGACGAGCGGACGGCGATCACCCAAACCGTCGTGGAGGCCGCCGCGGGCCGTGTCCCTGTGCTGATGGGCACAGGCGCCGAAGACACGCGGGAGGCGGTGGCCCTGTCGCGCGAGGCGGAGGCGCTGGGCGCCGACGGCGTCATGGTGATCCCGCCCTTCTACAGCGTGCCCACCGAGGACGAGTTGTACGTCCACTACAAGGCGATCGCCGACGCCATCGGCATCCCCGTCATGGTCTACAACAACCCGGCCACCGCCAACGTCGACCTGACGCCCTCCATCCTCGCCCGGCTGTCCACCATCGACGGCTGCCGCTACGTCAAGGAAAGCACGCTGGAGGTGACCCGCGTGCGCGACATCGTCGCGGCCTGCGGCGACCGCATGGACGTCTTCGCGGGCGTGCTGGGCTATGAAAGCGCCTGGCTGGGCGCGATCGGCTGGGTCGCCGTGTGCAGCAACGTCGCACCCCGCCTCTCCCGCGACATGTTCGCGGCGGCGGCCCGCGGGGACCGGTCGACGGCGCTGCCGCTATACCGGACGCTGGCGCCGCTGCTGCCCTGGGTCGGCGGCCCCCGCTACGTCAGCGGCACGAAGGCGGCGTTCCAGCTGATGGGCATGGACATGGGCCCGCCCCGCCCGCCGCGCCTGCCCCTGCCCGAGGCGGACCGTCCCGCGCTGGCGCAGGTGCTGCGCGGCGTCGGGGTCCCCGGCATCACGGCACGCTGAGCAGATGGGCGCCCACCGCGCCGCCTGACGCCCGATCCGCCACGAAGCCGAACGACGTCGACGCGCCAGCCGCGATCGTCCCGTTCCACGCCGCGTTCGTGATGACGTAGGCGGTGCCGACATGCGACACGATCTTCGCGTTCCAGATGTCGCGGATCGTGTCGCCGGTATCGACCTGCACCGTCCATTTCGACAGGCCGCCCGTGCCGGCCTTGATGGTGACGCTCTCCTGGAACCCGTCGTTCCAGGCGTTCTCCTGCTTCAGGGCGACGCTGGAGGTGCCGGCGGGAACCGGATCGACCGGCGGGGTCACGGGCGGGGTCACGGGCGGCGTCACGGGCGGCATGACGGGCGGAGTCACCGGCGGCGCGACGGGCGGCGCGACCGGCGCGGCGGCGTGGATCAGCGTCGCGGTGGCGCTGCCGTCGGCGATGGTGGCGCCCGTGGGGTTGCTCAGCTCCAACTGGAACTGCATCTGCCCGGTCTGCCCCGGCGTCGCGAAAAGCTGGCTCGCGACGATCTTCGTTGTCTCGCCGGGGGCGAAAACAAGGTCGCCCGTGGCCGCCGTGTAGTCGGTCCCGGCATGCGCCGTCGCGTCCTGCGTCGTGTAGTGGACCGTGACCGGCGCCGCGGCGGGGGCCGAGAGCGCGACGGTGAAGCTCGCGGTCCCGTCCGGGATGGGCGTCGTGGGCGCGGGTGCTGGGGCCGGGTCGGCGGTGTGGTACAGCGCCGGGGCGATGGCCGCGACCTTGTCGGTGTTCACGCTGGACCAGTCGTCCTTCAGGATGCCGCCCGTGTCGCCGCTGTTCGGGTTCCAGCTCCAATAGGCCCAGCTCGTCCCCTGCTCCCCGGCGGCGACCGGGATGCTGCCGGCGCCCGAGCCGTCGATGTACTTGACGAACTTGTCGAGCCACTGCTTGTCGCCGGTGGTTTCCAGCTTGCTGCCGAACTCGCCGACCAGGATGGGCGCCAGGTCCTGCTTGGCGATGAAGCCCCATTCCTTGTCCCATACCGCGGGCAGGTTGTTCGGGTAGTTGGGGTCGCTGAACCAGCGCTGCGGGTAGATGCTGGCGGGGTAGTCGTGCGGCGAATAGACGACGTGGCCGGGCACGTTGAGCGTGACGGGGCGCTGCGCGACGCCTTCCAGGTTGCCGCCCCACCAGGTGGAGGAGCCGCGATAGGTCTCGATCCCCTCCACCAGGATCAGCCAATCGGGGTTCGCGGCCTGGATGGCGTTGCCGGCGCGGGTGGCCGCCGCCGCCCAGTCGTTCGCCGTGCCGTCCCCCCACGTGGCCTGGCCGTGCGGCTCGTTGGCCAGGTCGCCGCCGATGACCGTGCCGTTGCCGGCGTAGTGGCGGGCGAGCATCGTCCAGTTGGCGATCCAGGCGCTCTCGCCATAGCGGCCGTCGTACCACAGGCCGTTGCCGTTGGGGCCGCCGCCCGCCTCGCTGCGGTGATGGTCCAGGATGATCTTCAGGCCAAGCTGCCCGGCGTAATCGACGATTCTGTCCATCACCTGCAGCCCGGTCAGGCCCTGCAGGTCCGGATTCTTGCCGAAGTCGATGCCGTTGGGCGTGCTGCCCCCCGCGAACAACTGGTCGGAGAACGGCAGCCGGATGGCGTTGAAGCCGAGCTGGACCATCTGCTGCATCATCGTGCGGTAGCTGGCGGTCCAGAGCCCGTGCGGCGCATACGTGCCGGTCTCCATCCCGAACCAGTTGACGGCGGCGATGCGGACGGGGTGCCCGGCTGAATCGACGATCTGGTTGCCGTCGGTATGCAGGAAACCCGTGGGCAGCAGAGTCGGGGCTCCGGTGCTGGGCGCGCTGCCGCCGGGCGTGACGGGCGGCTGGACGACGGTGACGTCCTGCACCGTGAGCGTGGGCAGCGGTGCAGGCGGCGTCACGGGCGGTGTCACTGGCGGTGTCACTGGCGGCGTCACGGGCGGGGTGCCGCCGCCCATCTGGCCGCCGTTCAGGGTGACGCTGGTCGGCAGGACCGGGTTGCCCCCGCTGGCCTGGAACCCGAACGTCACGGCGGCGCCGGGCGCGATCGTGCCGTTCCAGGCGGCGTTCCGCACCACGTAATGCGTGCCGACGTGGCTGACGACGACCCCGTTCCAGAGGTTGGTGATGTCCTGGGCCAGGTCGAACTCCAGCGTCCAGCCCGCCAGGGCGGCGCCCGAGGTGTTGGTCAGGGCGACGGCGCCGACGAAGCCGGTGCCCCAGTCGTTCTGGTCCTCGAACTGGATGTCGACGGTGGACCCGTGGACGAGGCTCTTGCGGGGATTGGCGGCCATGGCAGCGTGCTCCGATCGTTTGAACGAAGGTGGGGCACCGGCGGGACGCGCGGGAAGGCGGCAGACGTAGACGGGTTCAGTTATCGCGCGTCTTCACCGGGGGCGCTGGTCGTAGGTCCATTCGATAGGCTCGCCGTTCGACAGGTTCGCCGCCGGGGTGGAGAGGATGCCGAGGATCATCTGCACCAGGCGGCCGCGCAGGGCCGGGTCGGCGATGTCCGCGGGGTCGCGCAGGACGACGGCCTTCATGGCGGAGGCGAGGCTGCTGAGCGCGGTCACGATCTGCACGTCGTCGAGCGTGCGGTCCTCCAGCAGCCCGGCGCGGTCCATCACGGCCCGCACCTGCGGGCAGGCGGCGCCGAAGGTGGCGTAGGCGACCTCGTGATGGTTGCGGAGCAGGTAGAGCACGACGACGGGCGCCTGCAGCAGATCCGAATACACTTGGACGAAGAAGTCGACGAGCGTCGCGGCCACGTCGGCGTCGCTGGTGACGGTTCGGGCAGCGAGGATGCTGAGGCCCTGTTGCAGGATGCGCGCCTGCTCCTGCTGCACGAGGGCGGCGTAGACCTCGTCGACGCCGGAGAAATACCGGTAGACGGCGGGGACGGACGCGTTGGCCTCGGTGGCGATGGCGTCGATGGTGATGCCGTCCCGCTGCGGGTTAGGGGTGCGGCGGAGCACGGTCATGGCGGCGCGCAGGATACGCAGCACGGTCTGCGCGGCACGGCGCTGCTGCGGCACGATGCGCAGGGCGGCGGGGGCGCGGTCGGCCAGGGTCATGGGGGTTCCCGTCGATTGCGTTCCTTCATCGCGCGCCCGGGCGGCGCATTCAAGTATGCGGACGCCCGGTTTGGCATCGACGCGGGCGCGCCGTCGTTGCACGGTGCGGGCTTTGAAGAAGGATCGTCCCATGGACCTCGGCGTGTTCATTCCCATCGGCAGCAACGGCTGGCTGATCTCCACGACGTCGCCGCAGTACAAACCGAGCTTCGCGCTCAACCGCGACGTGGTGCAGAAGGCCGAGTCGTATGGGTTTGAGTTCGCGCTCTCGATGGTGAAGCTGCGCGGCTTCGGCGGCCCCAGCGAGTTCTGGGATCATTGCCTGGAAAGCTTCACGCTGATGGCGGGGATCGCGGCGGTGACGTCGAGGATCAAGCTGTATGCGTCGTCCGCGGTGCTGACGCTGCCGCCGGCGATCGCGGCGCGGATGGCGGCGACGATCGACAGCATCGCGCCGGGGCGGTTCGGGATCAACATCGTGTCGGGCTGGCAGGAGGCGGAGTACAGCCAGATGGGCGTGTGGCCGGGCGCCGCGCATTTCGCGAACCGGTATGTGTACTGCGCCGAGTACGTGACGGTGATGCGGGAGCTGTGGGAGACGGGGCGGTCCGACTTCAAGGGCCAGTATTTCCAGATGGAGGACTGCCGGTTGAGTCCGCGCCCCTCGGCGCCGATCAGCCTGGTTGCGGCGGGGCAGAGCGGCACGGGGATGAAGTTCGCCGCGGATTACACGGAGTACAACTTCTGCATGGGCGAGGGGGTGAACACGCCCGCGAAGTTCGCGCCGAGCGTGGCGCGCCTGGTCGAGGCAGCGGCCACGAGCGGACGGAAGGTGGGCGCCTACGGCCTGTTCATGATCATCGCCGACGAGACGGACGAAGCGGCGATGGCAAAGTGGGAGCTGTACAAGGACGGCAAGGACATGGAGGCGCTGAGCTGGATGGGCGTCCAGGCGGCCGCCGACACGAAGGCGGACTCGGCATCGACGGCGCGGAGCATGACGAACCCGGTTTCGGCAGTGAACTTCAACATGGGCACGCTGGTCGGCTCCTACTCGACCGTTGCGGCGTTGATGGACGAGCTGGAGGGCATTCCCGGAGTCGCCGGCATCATGTTGACGTTCGACGATTTCCTTGTGGGGATGGACGCCTTCGGGCAGCGGATTCAGCCTTTGATGGCGTCGCGGGTCGGCCGGGGCGGATGACGCGGGGCGTTTGCCCGGCTGGATCACGTCTCCGCGAGCTTACGGATGTGACGGCATTTTGACGATTTTTGTTAGCCGGAGCATTTCTTACCTTGCGTTTAGGAACCGATCTGGTGTTTAAGGCGTCATGACGAGGGTGATCGCTGGCAGGCGGTCTTCAAGAGAGGTAGAAGTTCGATGAACAAAATCATGAGGATCGCCATCGCGGTCGGGTTCCTGGGCTCCGTCGGGTATGCGGTTCAGGCTGACGCGGCGGTCATCACCGGCGTTACCGCGTCGGCCTCGACCGAGTTCGTTGGTGGCGGCCGCGGCGCGGTCAATACCGTGAACGGGTCCGGCACCGATTTCGGGACCGGCTTCACGTCGGTCGATCCCACGACGATGTGGCTGAACAACGGCGCGGCCGGCTACGGCGGCGCGGTCGATGCGGCTCCGCAGATCACCTTCAACCTCGGCGGCGTCTACAACGTCTCCGCCGCGAACGTGTATAACTACAACGAGGCGTCGTTCACCGGCCGCGGCGTCCAGTCCGCCCAGGTGTGGGCCGCCTTGGCGGACATGACCTACTTCTTCCTCGGGAACATCACGCTGGCCACGGCAAGCGGCGATGCGACGACGAACAACGCGCAGGGCGTCTATATCGGCACCAACGCCCAATACATCCGGTTCCAGAACCTGACCTCCTTCGTCGGCGTCGAGGACAACTTCTTCATCGGCCTCAGCGAAGTCAGCTTCGATGGCGTCGCCGTCCCGGCCGAAGTGCCCGAGCCGACCTCGCTCGCGATCCTCGGGTTCAGCCTGCTCGGCCTCGCCGCGGCCCGCAAGCGGGCCACCGCGCGCGTCTGATCAAGCCGCCCGGCCAGAATGGCCGGGCCCGGCTAGCCTCGTCACTGCCAAGGCCACCTGTGAAAGCAGGTGGCCTTCGACGTTGGTGCCCGCCTACTCGCAGCGAGCCGGAACGCGTCCCGGCGCCGCAATACGGCCCCTGGACACCCACCCGCTACGATGCGTCAGCACCCTCCTCCTGCTCCGGCGCTGAGGCGCTGTTCAGCAGGATGTAACGCTCGATCCCGATCAGCTTGATCAGGTCCATCTGCCGATCCAGGAAATCGACGTGGTGCTCCTCGTTGTCGAGGATGCGGCGCAGCAGGTCGCGGGACACGTAGTCCCGCACCTGCTCGCAATACGCGATCCCCTCGCGCAGGTCGGCCATCGCCTTCTCCTCGATGGACAGGTCCGCGCGCAGCACCTCCTCGACCGTCTGGCCGATCTGCACCTGGTTCAGCCGCTGCACGTTCGGCAACCCATCCAGGAACAGGATCCGCTCGATCAGCCAATCGGCGTGGTGCATCTCCTCGATGCTCTCCTTGTATTCGTGCTTGCCGAGCTTCGTGACGCCCCAATGCTGCAGCAACCGGGCATGCAGGAAATACTGGTTGATGGCGGTCAGCTCGTTCGTAAGCTGGATGTTCAGGTGTTCGACGACCTTCGGGTCACGCAACATGCACAGGCTCCGGAGCAGGGGTCAGGCGGCAACCGGGAGAGTTTGGACTCCAGCCCCGGCCGAGTCACCCTCCCGCAGGCCGAATCCGATCAACGCGCAGACGGAGCGGACGCAGCTGCCGCACTGCGCCCGGCAGCGGCAGGCCGCGAACACCTCGGCCGGGCGCTGCGCCCCGTCGCGGGAGGCCGCCTGGCGGATGTCGGAGTCGGTCAGCGCGTTGCAGAGGCAGATGTACACGGGTCGAGCCCTCACGGTCGCCCTCACAGTGATAGTGGTTCTGATAATCATTCGCAACCCTGGCGCCCGTGGGGCCGAACGCGTTTCTCACGCCAACGCCAGCGCGCCGATGCCGGGTGCATCCCACGGCGTGAAACGGACAAGCGTGGCCGAAACGCCAAGCCGCGCAGACACCGTCGGCCACGCGTCGGATCTGCCGAGATCCAGCGACAACACCCGCGTCATCGCAGCCGGCCCGGCGTCGATCACCGCGACGTCCGCCGTCCAGCGCCACCCGCCCACCCCCGCTTCCGAAGCGTGGAAGCCCATCGCAAACCCCGGCGACTCCAGCGGCAACGGCAGGCCGTCCATCGCCGCCCCGAACAGCGGAACCCCCAGCCGCCGCGCGTCGCCCGGCGCATCCCGCAGCGGGACAGACAGCGCGACCCCGCAGACGCCGGGTGGTAGTTCGACTCGGTTCGTCCCGTCACGCCACGCGTCCGGCGCCAGGATGTCGCAGGGAAGACACGGGACCGGGCGCCCATCGACGGTGACGACCCGATGCGCGCCGTGTGCCGGGCTGAACGACGCGGCCGGGACCAGCCGTGGCGAACCGGGCAGCGGGGCGCCGTCATGGCGGATGTCGAGGAAGAAGGAGTGAAGCGGCAGCGCGACCGCGGCGACATCGACGACGAAGCCCACCCGCCCCTCATGCAGCGTACGGCGCGGGTCGCGGTCGCGTCGATAGGCGTTGGCCAGCACGCGGCCGATCCACACGGGCGGCGCCGACAACGTCCCGGCGATGAAGATGTCGAGCTCGATCGGCCCGGTCACGCCGCCGCGCTGCGCCCAGCCATGGATCTGCGTTCGGGTCGCCGAGTCGAGCCAACCCTGGAGCGCGTCGCTCATCCGCCCCGGGAGGCGTCCAGCGCGGCGGCGATGCCGGACGCGACGTCGGACCAGTCCTGCCCCGGCGCGCGGCGGAACAGGCGGACGGACGGGTACCAGGGCGTGTCGGGACGGTCGAGCAGCCAACGCCAGTCCGGCGCGCGGGGCAGCATGATCCAGGCCGGGCAGCCCATCGCGCCGGCCAGGTGCGCGACGGAGGTATCGACGGTCACCAGCAGGTCGAGGTTCGCCAGCACGCCCATCGTGTCGTCGTAATCGGCGATCTCGGCCCCGATGTTGATCAGCGGCGCCCGACCGAAATACCGGCCCGCCTGATCGATCTTCGGGCCCTTCTGCAACGTCAGCAGCGCGACGCCCGGCACCTTCGACAGCGGCGCGTAGTCCAGCAGCCCGGCCGACCGGTTGCGGTCGTTGTTGTGTGTCGGCCGCCCGGCCCAGACCAGGCCGATCCGGCGCAGTCCGGACGGGGTTAGCTCCCCCAGGCGCTGCTTCCAGCGTGCGGCGTGACCGGGTTTGGCGCGCAGGTACGGGATGGGCGCCGGCACCGTGTCCGGCCGGGTGCCGTGCAGGCGCGGCAGGCCGGACAGGGCGGCAAACGCCTTGTATGGCGGCACGTCGGGCCAGCGGACGGTCAGCTTCGCCGTCGGCGCGACCTGCTTCAGCATCGGCAGCACCTCGGCCGACCCGGCGATCGCGACGTCCGGGCAAATCCCCTGCGCCCAGGGGATATAGCGGGCGAACTGGATGACGTCGCCGAACCCCTGGTCCGCGATCAGCAGCAGCGTGCCATCGACGTGTGTGCCGTCCCATTGCGGCACGTCGGGCCGGACATGCGCCGGCGGGATCAGCGGTGCGGCGCCGCCGATGCGGAACCGCCACTCGTACTCGTCCCAGCCCTCGGCCCAATGGCCCTGGAGCAGCAGCGTCTCCGCCCGGCCGAAATGCGCGCCGGCCATCTGCGGGTCCATCGTCAGCGCCCGCGTCGCGCATGACAGCGCGGCGTCGAGCTCCAGCCGGTGATAATGGATGATCGACTGGTTGTGCAGGCACAACGGGTCGTTCGGCGCCAGGTCGGTCGCCCGCTGCGCGGCGGCCAGCGCCTCGTCCAGCCGTCCCAGCGTGCGATAGACCTCGCAGATGTTGCGAAGATACAGCGGCGTGTCGATGCCCAGCGCGATGGCGCGCTGGATCAGCGCCAGTGCCTCGTCCGGGCGCCCCTGGCGGAACGCGACGATCCCGGCCAGGTGCAGCGCCTCCGGCTGACCCGGCGCTGCCGCCAGCAGATGCTGCAGCAGCCGCCCGGCGACGTCGGTCTGGCCCCGCCGCTCGTAATCCTGCGCGACGGCCAGCAGCTCCGCCAGCGGCACCGCCGCGGTCGGCACCGGGGCGGGCTGGGCGGCGGCGCTCAGCGGGCGCCCTCGGGCACCAGGGCGCGCGCGGGTTCGGCCGGCGCAGGGCGGTCGATCGTGTAGCCCAGCCGGGCGATCGCGGGTTCCAGGATGGGGATGACGGGCGCCAGGTGATCGAGGTAGTGGCGATAGCGGAACACCGACCGGTCATACAGCGGCTCCGTCACCTGCGCGTAGCTGGCGGTGCGGGCGTAGCGGCGGTTCTGGTGGAAGGTGAGGCACGAAGGCTCGAACGCCTCGCCGATGAAGTCGAGCATCGCGCGCACGTTCGCCTCCTGGTCGGCGACGATGTCCTCGTAGCGGATGGGCAGATACCGCAGCGCCATCTCGGTCCTGTAGTGCTCCACCAGGTCGGCGATGCGGACGTAGTGGCGGGCCGCGGTTTCCAGCTCGAAGCTGCAGAACGCGCCATGCGTGAACTCGTTGGAAAACGCCGACACCATGATGTCCAGCGGGTGGCGCAGCACATGGACCAGCGGCGCCTGCGGGAACAGCAGCGCGATGAGGCCCAGATGCGTCTCGTTCAGCGGCATCTTGTCGGTGAACCGGGTCTTGCCGGGCTGCAGCACGCCCATCTGGCGCACCTTCTGCAGGTAGTAGTCCCGCAGCGTGTCCAACCCCTCCCGGTGGTCGCCCATCCACAGCTCGGCCAGCGCCTCGGGGTAGCCCAGCGGGCTGGCCAGCAGCCGGGGCATGATGCCGGTGATCTCGTGGATCAGCGGCAGCTCGTCCCCGGCCGCGATTCGTGTGTGGGCGGACAGCGTCTGTTCGACCAGCGTGGTGCCGGACCGGGGAAAGCCCAGGATGAAGATGGGCTGCGGCACGTCGCTGCGGACGCCGGCGCGGGGCAGGGTGCGAAGACGCTGGGCGGTGAAGAAGCCGCGCAGCCGGCCGATCTGCTGCACCACCTCCGCGTCCAGATAGGCGTGGCCGGACCGTTCCCGCGCCAGCTTCTTGCCTTCCGCAAAGGCGGTCCAGGCCTCGTCGTGCCGGTCGATGCGGTCCAGCAGGCGCCCCTTCTCCAGAAGCTCGGCGGGGCCCAGCCCCTCCTCCCCCTCGGGCGTCGCGTCGAACAGCGCGACGGCGTCGTCGGCGCGGGACATGCGGCCCAGCAGCGCGGCGCGGGACAGGCGCACGCCGCGGTCGCCGGGGAACAGCGCGTCCATCTCGTCCAGGATGGCGCCGGCTGCGGTGAAGTTCCGGTCGGCTTCCTCCAGCCTTGCATAGCTGATCATGATGTGGCGATTGCCCGGTGCCGCGGTCATCGCCTCCTCGTACAAGGTCCGCGCCTCCTCCATCCGCCCCTGATTGCGCAGGTTGGAGGCGAGGTTGGCCACCAGGATCGGGTCGCGCACGCCCTCCGTGAGTTCCAGCACGCGGCGATAATGGTATTCGCCGATCTGCGGCCGGTTGATCTCGGTCAGGATCATGCCCATCAGGTTGTGGGCCTGCGGGTTCTCGGGCGCGATGCGGACGGCGTTGCGGGCGTGGATCTCGGCCTCCAGCAGCGCGCCCTTCGCCAGCAGCAGCACCGCCAGCTCGTTCGTGGCAGCCAGGTTGTTCGGGTCGAGCGCGACGACCCGGCGGATCAGCGCCTCCGCCGCCTGCATCTTCCCCTGGTTCTTGCGGATGGAGAACAGGACCAGCAGCGCGCCCGGCCGGTCCGGCGCAAGCTCCAGCACCTCGAGGCAGATCTGCTCGGCGACGGCGTCGTTGCCCGTGCGGTGCGCCTGCACGGCCCGCTCCACCAGCGGCATCAGGTGCCTTGTCGCTTCCGGCGGCGACAGCGACTGCCGTTGCAGGCTGCAGCACCGCAGCGCGCGAAGCCCGCTGCCGCAGGGGCAGGGCTGGGACCAGGCCTCGATGATGACCTCCGGACACGGGACGGTGAGAAGAACGCTCGCATCTTTGTTCATGCAGCGTCAACCGGCACACGCGACGCCGGGATTTCACCGAAACCCGGTCCGGAAGCTGCTAGGATCCGCCCACGCAGGAGAATCGACCCTATGCCATTCAGTTTCGGAACCCCGTTCACGTTGAACTTCGCCGGGTTCACCGGCGCCGGGTTCGCGCCCTCCCCGACGGCTGGACAGCTCGATTCCGACGATTTCCTGCTCGTCGGCTTCTCCGACGCCTATTCCGGCTACGGCGCCACCGCGACGACGGCTAACACGGACTACACGCGCGGCTCGATCAACGGCACCAACCCAGCGACCGCAGGCGTCTACGCCGCGGTCACGGGCGTCACGGCGCTCGGCACCTCCTTCGTCGTGCAGCCCAACGGGTCGGAGTTCGGGCCGACGCCCGGCACCATCACGGTCCGCGTGCAATACACCGGCGTGGGCGCGCTGACCGGGTTCACCTTCGCCTATGACGGCGTCTATCGGAACAACGAGGATCGCAGCAGCACCGCGACCGTCCAATACGCCGTCCAAACCGCCGCCAGCGAACCCGCCAGCTATTCCAGCTTCGGCACCCCGATCGGCTTCACGACGCCGACGACCCAGGCGGCCTCGCCCGTATGGACGCAGGTGTCGTTCGCGGCGCAGACCGTGACGACGACCATCAACCAGAACGACTACGTCTTCATCCGCTTCACCATCGGCGACGCCGCCGGCACCGGCAGCAGGGACGAGATCGGGTTCGACAACTTCGTCCTGACCGCCATCTGCCTGCTGCGCGGCACCGGCATCATGACGCCCGGGGGCGAGCGGCCCGTCGAATCGCTGCGGATCGGCGACGCTGTGATGACGCGGTCCGGGCCGCGTCCGGTGAAATGGGTGGGGCGGCAGGCCTTCATCAGCCGCTTCCTGCGCGGCGACCCTGGCCAGCACCCGGTCCGCATCATGCCGGGCGCGCTGGGCGAGGGCCGCCCGGACCGGCCCCTGTTCGTCTCCCAGGACCACGCGCTCCTGATCGACGGCGTGCTGGTCCCGGCCGGCCTGGTCGTGAACGGCGGCAGCATCGCGATCACGCCGCCGCCCGACGTGCTGGAATGGTACAACGTCGAGCTGGAGGAGCATGGCTGCGTCCTCGCGCAGGGCGTCTGGGCCGAAAGCTACGCCGATACCGGCAATCGCCGCGCCTTCCACAACCACGCCGAGTTCGCGGCCCTCTACCCCGGCCACGCGCCCCGCCTCGACCGCTTCTGCGCCCCACGCCTGCTGGCCGGCGACCCGGCGCTGGCCCCGATCCGCGCCCGCCTGGGCTGCGATGCGGCCGAGCGTTCGACCGTCGAGCCGGGCTTCCATATCGAGGTCGGCGGAATGCCGGCCTTTCCCGTCTCCGTGCAGGACGGCGCCTATCGCTTCGTCGCCCCGCGCTCGGGCGGGGCCGTGCGGCTGCGGTCGCGCAGCGACGTGCCGGGGCGTGGCGGGGCAGGGGGCGCGGATTGCCGGCGGCTGGGCGTCGCGGTCCGGCGCGTGTCGCTCGACGGGCAGATGGCGCTCGATCTCGCCTCCCCGCGCTTCGGGCCGGGCTTCCACCCGCCAGAGGGCGCGCATCGCTGGACCGACGGCGACGCCTTGCTCCGCCTCCCCGTCCGCGGCGGCGCGGTGCTGGAGATCGAGGTGGAAGCCATGCCGTCTTACCGTCTGGCCTACTCGCACGCCGTCCGCGCGGCGGCCTAGGCGCCCGGCGCCGCGCGGGCTTCGATCCGCGCAAGCACCGCGGCCGCAGCCTCGTCGATCGTCATCCGGTCCGTCCGCAGGTGCAGATCGGGCGCCGCCGGCGCCTCGTACGGGGCGCTGACGCCCGTGAAGTTCGGGATCGCGCCCTGGTCCGCCTTGCCATACAGGCCTTTCGGGTCGCGGCGCCGGCATTCCTCGACCGGCGCGTCGACGAACACCTCCAGGAACTCGCCGGGCGCAACCCGCTCCCGCACCGCGTCGCGGTCGGCCTGATACGGGGAGATCAGGCACGCCAGCACGACCAATCCGGCGTCCGCCATCAGCGCCGCCACCTCGCCCACCCGGCGCACGTTCTCCACCCGGTCGGCGGCGGTGAAGCCCAGGTCGCGGCACAGGCCATGGCGCAGGTTGTCGCCGTCCAGCAGCGCGGTGTGCCGGCCCTCCGCGTGCAGCAGCGCCTCGACCCGGTTGGCGATGCTGGACTTCCCGGCGCCGGACAGGCCGGTGAACCATACCACCAGCGGGCGCTGGCCCATCAGCCGCGCGCGGTCGGACCGCTGCACCTGGGTAGCGTGCCACGCCAGGGTGTCGGCGCGCTTCAGCGCGAAGTCGATCATGCCGGCGGCGGCGGTGGCGGCGGTGGCGCGGTCGATCATGATGAACCCGCCCAGCGCCGGGCCATCGGCGAACGGCGTGAAGGCGACCGGCGCGGACAGCGACACGTTCACCACCGCGACGTCGTTCGCATGCAGTTGCGTGGCCGACAAAGCCAGGCCGGTGTCCACGTCGATGCCGTGGCGGATGCGGCTGACGGTGCCGGGCAGCGTGCGGGTGCCGAGCTTGAACAGGTACGGCCGGCCCGGCAGCAGCGGCTGGTCGTCGCACCAGACGAGGTGGGCCTGGAACTGGTCCGCCATGGGCGCCGGATCGTCGATGGCGGAAAGCACGGCGCCCCGGCCGATGTCGCGGGCATCGGACAGCTCGATCGCGACCGCTTCGCCAGCTTCGGCCGCATCCTGCTCGCCGTGCGGGCCATGGATGGCGACAACGCGGGTGGGCGGCGCGCTGGACACCGCGACGTCATGGTTCACGGCCACGCGCCCGGCCGCGACGGTGCCGGCATAGAATCGCCGCTGGCCGTCGCGCAGCACCATCTGCACGGGCATCCGAAAGCCCCCGGGCGGCGCCGGCGGAATACGGACGGTATCCAGGTGATGCAGCAGCGTGGGGCCCGCGAACCAGGGCATGCGGCCGCCGGGGCGGGTAAGGCCGTCGCCGTCCAGGGCGCAGGCGGGCAGCACCAGCGCCCCCGGGGCGACCCCGTCCAGCGTGGCGGCCAATGCTGTGAAGCGGGCCTGGTCGAAGCCCACCAGGTCCATCTTGTTGACGACGAAGACGGTCGCCTGCACCCCCATCAGCCGGGCGATCAGCGCATGGCGGCGGGTCTGCGGCTGCACGCCGCGGGCGGCGTCGACCAGCACGACGGCAAGCTCCGCCCCGGCGGCCGCGGTCGCCATGTTGCGGGTGTACTGCTCGTGGCCCGGGCAATCCAGCAGCAGCACGCGGCGGCGCGAGGTCCGGAACTGGCGGTGGGCGACGTCGATCGTGATGCCCTGCTCCCGCTCCGCCTCCAGCCCGTCGGTGAACCACGACAGGTCCAGCGCGCCGTCATGCCGCAGGCCGGCAAGCTGGTCGTCGGGGATGGCGCCGCACTCATGCAGCAGGCGGCCGATCAGCGTGCTCTTGCCGTCGTCGACGCTGCCGCAGACCAGGACGCGCAGCGGCGTCAAAAGTAGCCCTCCCGCTTCTTGCGTTCCATGCTGCTGGCCTCGTCGCGGTCGATCAGCCGCCCGCCCCGCTCCGACATGCGGCTGGCCGCCAGCTCCGCGCGGATGGCGTCGAGCGTCGTTGCGTCGGACGGCACGGCGCCGGTCAGCGGCCAGCATCCCAGCGACCGGAACCGGACCCGCCGGACGGCGGGCGCCTCCCCGGGCCGCAGCGCCATCCGGTCGTCATGGACCACGATCAGGGCGCCGTCGCGCTCGACCGTCGGCAGGTCCTGGGCGAAATACAGGGGCACCACGGGGATCGCCTCCTGCGCCACGTAGTCCCACACGTCCGCCTCGGTCCAGTCGCTGAGCGGGAAGACCCGCAACGTCTCGCCCGGGGCGGTGCGGGCGTTGTAGAGGCGCCAGAACTCCGGCCGCTGCCGCCGCGGGTCCCACGCGGCGGCGGGCCCCCGGACGGAAAACACCCGCTCCTTGGCGCGCGACCGTTCCTCGTCCCGCCGCGCCCCCCCCAGGGCCGCGTCGAACCCGCCGGCCCCGAGCGCCTGCAGCAGCGCCTCGGTCTTCATCACGCCGGTATAGCGGGCGGCGTGGTCGAAGGGGTTCAGCCGATCCGGGTGGGTATGCACGATCAGCTCCACCCCGTGCCGCGCGGCGGTCGCGTCGCGGTGGGCGATCATCTCGCGAAACTTCCAGCCGGTGTCGATATGCAGCAGCGGAAAGGGCAGGGGGGCCGGACGAAAGGCCTTCAGCGCCAGGTGCAGCAGGACGCCGGAGTCCTTGCCGATGGAATAGAGCAGCACCGGGCGGCGGCACTCGGCGGCGGCTTCGCGGATGATGTGGATGCTCTGCGCCTCAAGCTGGCGGAGATGGCTATCGGGCCGGGTCATGCACCGGGTTTAGCAGGGTCGCGGCAAACCGCCACCGGGGCGCTACCAGCCGGGCGCGCCGGCCGGCGTGGCGCGCGACGCGGGGCGTGACACCGGCCGGCGCGTGCGGACCGGTGCCGGTTCGGGCCGGGGCGAGGGCCGCGGCGGCGCCGGGTGGATGGCGGACTTCAGCAGCCTGTCGACGCGGGCGGGGGCGCAGGTGCGGGCGACCCAGTCCAGCCCGTCCGCGGCCACCGCGGCCGCACGCTCCGGGTCTCCGTGGATCGCCAGGATCGTCGCCGCGTGTTCGGCCGCCGTCGTGCAGACAAGCGCGGCCAGGCGGCGCGGCAGGTCCATCCCCTCCGCGGCCGTGGCGCTCATCACGCAGGGAAGGCCGGCGGCGAAGCTGGTCAGCACCTTGCCCTTCAGCCCGGCCCCGAAGCGCAGCGGCGCCACCGTCAGCCGTACCGTCGCCAGCACCGCGTCCAGATCCGGCACGTGGCCCAGCACACGCACCCCGGGGCGTGCCAAAGCGCGGACGCACTCGGGCATGTCCGGGCCGATCAGCACCAGCTCGATCTCCGGCGCCTCCCGCCAGACCAGCGGCATGATCTCGTGGGCCAGCCAGCACGCGGCGTCGGGGTTGGGGTGGTGGCGGAACCCGCCTACGAAGGCGATGCCGGCGCGGTCGGCAAACGGGGTCGCGACGGGACGCGGCTCGATCGTCCACGGGACCGTGACGCACGTCGTGCCCGGCGCCTCCCGCGCCAGCACCGCGGCCTCCGCGGCGGAGTGGACCAGCACGGCGTCCGCCGCCTGAACCGCCGCGATCTCCTGCAGGCGCAGGGCCGCCGCGTGCCGCTTCAGCGCGGCGTCGCCGGTGACGGCCGCCTCCCGCTCGGTACGCAGATGGTGCAGGTCGGCGACGTTGAAGACCACGCGGGCATGCGGCGCGTGGCGGCGCACCAGGCCCGTGTACTGCACCGCGCTGTGCAGCCGATGCAGGTAGACGAGATCGAGCGGCCCCTGATGCTGCCGCAGCACGTCCTCGACCGACGTGGTCCAGGGCGCGCGATGGCACAGCACGCCGATGCGCTCCAGCGCGCGCGTGTCGTCGCCCAGGTGCATCATGTTGTGCGACGGCACGAAGCGGACGGCGTAGCCCAGCCGTTGCAGCGATCGCATGTGCGACAGCGCAGCGTTCGACCCGGCGTCCCGGTCCGGCGTCGGTGTCGTCTCGTCGACGAACAGCGCGACCCGGCGCTGGTAGCGGGCCAGGGCCGCGGCCTCGTCGCCGGGTTGGGCGTGGGCCGCGAGGACCGGGGCCCAGCGCGTCTTGAACAGGCCGTGGTTGCGGTCCTGGAAGCGCTTCATGCCGCCGCCGCAGCCCGCCCGCCCGGCGGTGGCGCCCTCGGCGTGCACAACGTCCGCGGCTGGCTGCACCACGACACGGCGCCCGGCGGCGCGGACGCGGAAGCAGAGGTCCGTGTCCTCGTAATAGCCCGGCGCGTAGGCGGGATCGAGGCCGCCGAGCGCGTCGAACAGGTCGCGCGGGATCAGCAGGGCGGCGCCGGAGACGTAGTCGACCTCGCGCAGGCAACACAGGTCGGGGCGGGCGGGATCGGCGCCGCGGCCCAGGTTGCAGGCGCGGCCGTCCCGCCAGACGACGCCCCCGCACTCCTGCACGCGGCCGGCGGCGTCCAGCAATCGTGCGCCGACGACGCCGATGCGGGGGTCCGCGTCCAGCGTGTCCACCATCGCGTCCAGCCAGCCCGGCTGCACGCACGTGTCGTTGTTCAGCATCAGCAGCAGCCGGCCGCGCGCGACGGCGGCGCCCGCGTTGATGGCGCCGACGAAGCCGGCGTTGCGGCCCAGGCGCAGGATGCGGATGCCGCCCTGCAGGACGAACGACGCGAACACGGTCTCGTCGGTCGACCCGTCATCGACCAGCACCACCTCCATCGTGGCGCGGCCCGGATGGGCGAGGATGGATTCGAGGCAGGCATACGTGATGCCGAAGCGGCCGAAAGCGGGCACGATGATGCTCACGTCGGGCGCCGGCTGCTCCGGCAGGTGCAGCGCGGGATGGCGGGCGACGGTGTCCGCGGCGACGGCGCGCAGCAGGGCGGACACGTCCCACCCCTCCAGCGCGCGGGCCAGCCGCGCCGCGCGGTCGGCGTCGTCGGTCGCCAGGCGCGCGGTGGCCTGAACCGCGATGTCGAGCTGCCCGGCCAGGAACCGTGTCAGCTCGTGCAGGTCGTCGGCATGCCCGATTGCCGCGGCGGTCATGGCGGTGCGGTCGACGGTTTCGGCAAGGCCCATCAGGTCGGTGGAAGGGGGGGCCGCGGCGCGCACCTGGTCGAGCGGCGTGTCGGCGGCGAAGATGGCGCGGTTCTCGACGCGGCCGAAGCGCAGCCAGTGCTGCAACGGGTCCACCGCGGCGGCGGCGACGTCCGGATAGGCCTTGAGATAGGCGGCGGTGGAGAACCAGGGGGCGGGGTCGCGGAACTGGGTCCAGCCGACGAGGGCGAAATGGGCGGCAGGGTCGGTGTCGCCGATGTCGGGATAGCGGGCGCGATACCAATCCGCATCGAGACCGGCCAGGTCCGGGTGCCGTCTCTGTTCTTGCTCTGACATGACGTTCCGTGCGGTGGGACAGCATCCCCTAATGCGTTTCATCGGCGCGGGGAAGTCCCGCCATCTATGACGAATATATTTCCATGACGTGACAGCGCTTTTGTCAGGGGTGTAATCCTAATGTAACCGTTTGACCCGTTTTCTATCCGGCCGTTCCTGTCATTTATCGGCCTCGCCTTGCAGGAGCGGCCCCGATGCCTTTCGATAACGGAACCCCGTTCACGCTGAACTTCACCGGGTTCACCGGGGCAGGCTTCTCGCCGACACCCGGCGCCGGGCAGCTCAGCTCCAACGAGTTCCGCTTCAGCGGCTTCTCGGACGCCTATGCCGGCTACGGCGCGACCGCGACGACGGCGAACACGGACTACGCCCGCGGCACCATCACCGGCACGGCGGACCCCACCACGGCGGGCGTCTACGCGGCGACCACGGGCGTGGCGGCGCTGGGCACGTCCTTCGTGATCCAGCCGACCGGCGCCGAGTTCGGCACCCCCGCCGGCACGATCACGCTGCGGGTCCAATACACCGGCACCGCGCCGATCAGCGGCTTCAACTTCGGCTACGACGGCGTGTACCGCAACAACGCGGACCGCAGCACCGCGGTGACGGTGCAGTACGCCGTGCAGGCGGCGGCGACGGAGCCCACGACATACTCCACCGCCGTCGCGGCGTTGGGCTTCACCACCCCGCTCGCCAACGTCGGCGGCACGGCCGCCGCATGGACCCAGACGACGCTGCCGTCGACGGCGATCACGGCCGTGATCAACCCCAACGACTACGTCTATGTCCGCTTCACCATCGGCGACAACGGCGGCAGCGGCAGCCGCGACGAAACCGGTTTCGACAACATCACCCTGTCCGCGATCGGCGGCGCGCCCCCCGCCACCATCTCCATCGGCGCCCCCGTGACCGCGGCCGAGGGCAACGCCGGCACGACACCCTTCACCTATGCGGTCACCCGCTCGGCCACCGCGGTGGACGGCACGGTGCAGGCAACGATCACCGGCGGCACCGGGCTCGACGCCGCGGACATCGCGAGCGTCACCGTCGACGGCGTCCCCGTCGCCGGCTTCACGCTGGGTACGCCGTTCACGGTGGCGCTGAGCGGGGCGGCGACGTCCGCCAGCATCGTCGTCAACATCGCCGGTGACACGACGCTCGAGGCGGACGAGGCGTTCACCGTCACGCTGTCCGGCGCCTCCACCGGCTACACCGTGGGCACCGCGTCCGCGACGGGTACGGTCACCAACGACGACATCGGCGCCGTGACCCCCATCTACACGGTGCAGGGATCGGGCGCCGCATCGGCCCTGGTCGGCCAGCTCGTCACGATCGAGGGCATCGTCACCGGCGACTACCAGGACAACGACGCCGACGGCACGCGCAACCTGCAAGGCTTCTTCGTGCAGGAGCTGACCGGCGACGGCAACCTCGCGACCTCGGACGGCATCTTCGTCTTCCAGGCCGACGCGCCCGGCACCGGCGTCGGCACCGCGGTGAAGGTCGGCGACCGCGTGCGCGTCACCGGCCGCGTCACCGAATTCGCGCGCTTCGCGTCGGAGACGGCGGCCAACCTCACGGAAACGCAGATCTCCGTCTCCAACAGCGCCACCGCCATCACGGTCGTCACCTCCAGCGAGCTGACCCCCACGCAGGTCATCGCGCAGCTCGCGCAGGACGTCACCCTGCCGACCACCGGCGTCACCACCCTGGTCAACGGCGTCCGCGTCGCGAACCTCGAGACCGTGGAGGGCATGCTCGTCCGCCTGCCGCAGGTGCTGACCATCAGCGAGGGCTTCAACCTCGACCGCTTCGGCGACCTGCGCGTCTCCGCCGGCGGCCAGCCATTCACCTACACGCAGTTGAACGCGCCCAACGCCGCCGGCTACACGCAGAGCCTGATTGACATCGCCGCCAGCTCGGTCGCCGTGGACGACGGGCTGCGGGTGCAGAACCCCAACCCCATCACCGTCTTCGGCACCCCGCTGACCAACGCGAACGCGCCAAGCTTCGGCGACCAGTTCAGCGGTCTCGTCGGCAACGTCCGCTTCTCCGACGCGGCCAGCGGCGCCGCGGCCGACAACCTGACGCAGGCGACGTCAGAATCCACCCAGGCCTACCGCATCCTGCCGTCCAACACCCCCACGATCGTCGATGCCGCCCTCCGCACCGCCGCCCCCGGCCGCGTCGATGGCGACCTGAAGCTCGTCGGCACCAACCTGCTCAACTTCTTCACCACGCTCGACAACGGCACCGCCAACACCGGTCCCGGCAACACCCTGAACAGCCGCGGCGCCAACACCGCCGAGGAGCTGGCCCGGCAGAAGGACCGCCTCTACACCGCCCTGCTCCAACTCGACGGCGACATGATCGTCGTCAACGAGCTGGAGAACAACGGCTTCGGCGCCGGCAGCGCCATCGCCACCCTGGTCAGCGAGCTGAATGCCCGCCCCGGCTCCCCCGGCGACTTCGCCTTCGTCGATCCCGGCGTCACCTACCTGGGCGGCGACGCGATCAAGGTCAGCATCCTCTACCGCACCAGCAAGCTCCAGATCGCGCCCGGCACCACCGCGCAGGTGCTGGACGACACCCGGATCCCGGCCCTGATCTCGGCCGGGCTGCTGCCGGCGAACTTCCTGGCGCAGAGCACGGTGGGCGGCGTCTTCAACGGCGTGAACACCAGCCGCGCCGTGCTGGTGACCACCTTCCAGCAGGTCGGCTCGTCCGAAACCTTCACCGTCGCCGCCGTGCACAACAAGTCGAAAAGCGGCAACGGCACCGGCGCCGACGCGGACCAGGGCGACGGCGCAGGCGCCTGGAACAACCAGCGCAACCTTGCCGTCCAGGCCATCGACGCCTTCCTGAAAAGCAACCCGACGGGGTCCACCGACAGCGACAAGATCCTGTTCGGCGACTTCAACTCCTACGGGCGCGAGGCGTCGATCAACTTTCTCTCTGCCACCGCCGGCTTCCGCAACCTGATCACGCAGGATATCGGCAGCAGCGCCTCCTCCTATGTGTTCGACGGCCAGAAAGGCACGCTCGACTACTCCTTCGCGTCGCAGAGCCTGGTGCCGAACATCAAGCTGGTCGCCGAGTGGAACGTGAACTCGCCGGAGCTGGACGCGCTCGACTACAACACCGACTTCGGGCGGCCGACGACCGTCTTCGATGCCACGTCCCCCTACCGCTACTCGGACCACGACCCGGTCGTGGTGGACCTGCTGCTGGACCCCTCCGTCCAGGTCACGCGCGGCGGCGCCGTCTCCACCGTCTACAACGGCTTCGCCCAAGCGCTGGCGGCCGCGCAGGCCGGCGACACCGTCGTCGTCCGCAAGCCCGGCACCGTCGGCAACGCCGGCGCGCAGACCGTCGCGACCGACAATCTCACGGTCAGCTCCGCCGCGGGGTTCACGGCGTCGTTCGCGCTGGGCGCGGGCGTCTCGCGCTTCGGACTGTCGGGCGCGGCCGGGGCGACGGTTGCGGCAAACGCGCTGGGCAACACGATTACGTCCGGCGGCGGGGCGGACACGATCGACGGCGGCGGCGGGTCCGACACCGTCGTGCTGGCCGGCTCACGCGGGGAATACGCCTTCGCCGGCCAGGCCGCGAACCTCTTGGCCACGCGCAACGGCGTCACCGACACGCTGCAGAACGTCGAGTTCCTGACCTTCGCCGCAAGCTCGGAAACCATCGCGACCAGCGCCGTCTGCTACCTGCGCGGCACCGGCATCATGACACCCCGGGGCGAGGTCGGGATCGAGCACCTGCGCGTCGGCGATCTGGTCACGACGCAGGACGGCCCCCGCCCGGTGAAATGGGTGGGCCGCCAGAGCTTCGCGAGCCGCTTCATGAACGGCAACCTGGACCTGCAACCCGTCCGCATCGCCGCCGGCGCGCTGGGTGTCGGCTGCCCGGCACAGGACCTGTTCGTCTCGCTCGACCACGCGCTGCTGATCGACGGCCTGCTGGTCCCGGCCGGTCAGATCCTGAACGGCGGCAGCATCGCGACCGTGCCCCTGCCCGAACTGCTGGAATACTACAACGTCGAGCTGGACCGGCACGCCTGCCTCTTGGCCCACGGCGTCTGGGCCGAGAGCTACGCCGACACCGGCAACCGGCGCGGCTTCCACAACTACCCGGAGTTCGTGGCGCTCTACCCCGCCCACATCCCGGCGCCGACGGTGCCCTGTGCGCCGCGCACGCAGGTGGGCGACGCGGCGTTGCGGCCCATCCGGGCACGGCTGGGCTGCCACGACGATGCCTTCACGACCGACCCGGCCCTGCGCCTGGAGGCAGGTGGCGCGGTGCTGACCCCCTTCGAGATCGACGGCCCGGTGCACCGCTTCCGCCTGCCGAAGGCGGTCCGCTCGATGCGCCTCCTGTCCCGCAGCGACGTCCCGGCCCGCAGCGGTCTGGGCGGCACGGACCATCGCCGCCTCGGCGTCTCGGTCGGGCAGCTCGTCGTCGCCGGCACGGTGATCGACCTCGGGTCCGGCGCGTTCGGCGCCGGCTTCCACCCCTGCGAGGGCGGCCATCGCTGGACCGACGGGCATGGTGTCCTGCGCGTCGCCGCCCGCCGCGGCGCGGTGATCGAGGTCGCGGCAGGTGCGCTGGCCGCCTACCGGCTCACGGCCGACGCGACCGTCGCCGCGGTCGCGTGACTGCTCCCTCTCCCGATGGGAGATCAGGGAGGGGGAACGGGAGAGGGCTCTTCTACCCGTGTGACCCCACCTCGTGCGAAATCGCCGTCGCGATCTCCCGCACCAGGTCGAACAGCGCACGCGCCGGCTCGATGATCTCCGCCCGCTCCCGCTTGTACGATCCGGCCGTTCGCGGCGCCGGCGGCTCGCCGTAATCCAGCTCCAGCGCCTGGTCGGCCCCGGCCGGAAATATCTCCGCCAGCAGCCCGAGCGCCGCCGGCACCTCCAGCCGAAGCAGCGCCGCCTCCAGCCCGTGCCGGGTCACGCCGTGCCGGGGCGAAAAGTCGGGGATCTCCGTCCCCAGCAGCCAGATCCGCTGGATCAGCGCCAGCCGCAGCGCATGCAGCAGCATCTCCCGCGGCTTCATGCCGGGCGCATCCGGCCATGCCGCCCGCAGCGCCAGGTGATCCGCCTGCACCCGGCGGAACATCGCCTGCACCGGCGCCCACAGGTCCAGCCGCTCCAGCGCGCGCGCGACGGACACCAGCGCCTCCCGCCGCCCCGGCCGCCGCGTATGCGCCGCCCGGTCCAGCCACGACCCAGGGTCCAGCGTCGCCACCACCGCACGAAGCACATCGAGGTCCGAATGCGCCAGCGCATGCCCCGGCAGGTCCAGCGCCCGGCGGAACCGGCGGCTCTCGGCCCGCATCGTCGCAAACGTCTCGGGGTGCCGGGACGCCGCGGCGCCGATCCCCTGCAACGTGTTCGCGCACCAGCCGAGCTGCTGCAGGATCGCGTTGTTCGGGATGGCCCGCAGCTCCCGCGGGTGCCGGATGGACGCGCCCTGCACCACGCCCTCGCTCTGCCGGGCGGCAGGGCGGGACCCCGTCTTGTCGATCAGCGCCGGCCCGAACGCGCCGAGCAGGGCGGTGTAGCCGGGGTCCTCGACCAGCGCCTTCATGCTGGTGCGGACGGTCGCGAAGAAATCCGCGGCGAAGTCCGGGTCCGCGTAGATGGGATCCTCGATCGGCCCGGCCGCGGCATGGAACGCGTGCTCCGCGATGCGCGCGACCGTCGCCAGCGCGAGCGCGGGCGTGCCGAACAGCAGATACCCGTCCCCGCCCTGGAACGCGCTCTCCTCCCGCACCGGCAGCCGCGCCGCCCCCAACGCCTGCCGGCTCGCGGTCGGCGACAGGTATTTCAGCCGATCCGCCAGCGACCCCGGATGCGCCCCCCGCCCGATGCTCTCGCCGTGCGTGTCGAACAGCACGACCTCGACGTCCGTCAGGTCGAACCGCGCCAGGGTCTCGCCGATCTTGAACCGCAACCGCTCGATCAGGTGGCTCGCGGCGACCTGCCCCACATAGCGCCCGCTGTCGGAATAGCCGAACTGCAGCGCAAGCCGTCCGGTGGCCTTCAGATAGGCCCGCCAATGCGGGCTGCGCAGCGCCTCCTCCAGCACGCGCTGCCCGCTTTCGAGCGCGTCCGCGGTTTCGAACAGCGGGCTGATCTCGATCTGCCGATCGACGCCGAACAACCGCGCGAGCCACAGCGCGGCCAGCAGGGTGTAGCCGCTCTCCGTCTCGGCGATCAGGAACCGGACGGGGACGGACCCGTCGATGTGCTTGACCATCTGGGCGACGGTCATCATCAGCCGGGCCGCGGAGGCCTGCTCGGCCGCCAACCCCCCGAAATCGACGGGGATGGGTGTGACGCTATCGAGGGCGGCGTTGATCGCGGCCAGCAGGCTGCGCCGGTGCGACGGGTCCTCGGGCCCGTCCACCAGGTTCAGCCGCTGCCGCACCACGTTGTGAAGCTGCGTCGCGTTCAACCGGACATGGGTGTGCGCCAGCGCCAGCCCGTGCGCGGCAAGCCCGGCGCGCACGACGCACAGGGCCCGCTGGTCGTCGCCCTCGGCATGCGCGATCGCCGGGCCGAACAGCTCCAGCAGCGGTGCGGGCGACGTCAACGCGTCGTCGCGACGGCCGACCAGGGCGCGGGCGAAGGCGGCGACGCCCGCCGGATCGGTCGCGGCCTCCGCCGCATCCAACTGGGTCCGCACCGCGGCCACCGCGACATCCAGCCGGGCCCGGACGGGTTCGGCGCCCGGCAACGGCAGAAGCTGCGTCCCCAGCCGCTCCAGTTGCAGCAGCTTCATCCGCAGCCGCAGGCGCAGCGTGTCCGCCCACCCGATATCGGTGCGGCCGTCCGTGTCGTATCCGACCCAGGTGGCCAGCACGATGGGCCGCGGCAGCAGCTCGGTCCACCGCTCCGGCCAGGCCTGCCGGGCCGTCGTCAGCAGCGCGTCGTTCAACCGGTCCAGCGCGTCGCGGCCATGGGCGATGGCGTCGGCTGCCCGATCGAACTCTTCCGCCAGCGTGATCGGCGGGGGCCGGTGGGTGTCGAGGCTCGGGCCAAGCTCCGCCCCGCTGGCCAGGGCCGCCAGCCGGCCCGCCGCCTGCGGTGAGATGGAGAAGGTCGGGTGCGCCGTGAACACCGCCGCATACCGCGCACGCTCCACGCTGCTGCGGAACTCCGCCCAGCGGACCGGGCTGTCGGCGGGGTCCGGACGCAGCACGGTCTGCGCCACCGCGGCGAGCGCTGCGGCGTTCGCGCCCTCGTCCACCCCGCCCACATAGGCGGCAAGCCGGCGCGCACGGTCGCGGAACGCCTCGTCGCGCAGCCGGCGGACGATCGCACCGATGGAACCGGTATCGAGCTCGCCGTCGTCGATCAGCCGGGTGATCGCCAGCGCCACCGACATGACGGGGTTGCCGAACGGGTCCTCGTCCGCCAGCGCCATGCGGCGGTCGAGCAGAGCGAGAAGGCCGTCGATCCCGGGGGCGGTGTGCGCATCCATGCCGGAATGATGCACCGCAGCACGGCGGTGTGCCAGTCGAAACGTGGCCTCAGGCCGCGGCCGCGAACCGCTCCTTCATCGCCGCGAGCACCGCGTCCCCGTCCCGCGTCCACCAGTCGCGCTCGGACATGATCTCCACCTCGATCATGCCGCGATAGCCGGCCGCGTCCATCATCGCCGTGACAGCGGGCACGTCGATGGCGCCGTCCCCCATCATGCCGCGATCCAGCACCAGGTCGCGCGTCGGCACCAGGAAGTCGCACACATGATAGGCGGCGATCCGCGGGGCCGCCCGGCGGATGACGGCGACCAGGTCCGGGTCCCACCAGATATGGTACACATCCAGCGCCAGCCCAACGCCATCGCCCAACCGTTCCGCGATGTCCACCGCCTGCGCCGCCGTGCTGAGCACGCTGCGGTCGGCGCACGTCATCGGGTGCAGCGGCTCCAGCGCCAGCACGACCCCGGCGGCGCGGGCATGCGGCAGGATCGCCGCCATTCCGTCTTCCACCATGCGCCGCGCCCCGACCAGGTCCTTCGACCCGGGCGCCAGGCCGCCACACACCATGACCAGGCAATCGGCCCCCAGCTCCGCCGCCTCGTCGATGGCGCGGCGGTTGTCCGCCTCCCACCCCGGCTGCGTGAACATCCCCCCCCGGCACAGCCCCGACACGCGCAGCCCCGCATCCCGGATCTGCCGCGCCGCAGCCGCAACCCCCATCTCGGCCAGCTTGTCCCGCCACGGCGCGATGCCGGGGATGCCATGCCGGGCGGCGCCCTCGATGCACTGGCCCAGCGTCCATTGCTTGACGGTGATGGTATTGAGCGACAGGCGCGCCGGGTCGGCCATCAGTGCACGCCGTGCACAGCCAGCACCCGGCCCATCCGCGCCGCCGCGTCGTCGGGGTCCCGCAGCAGCCCGGCCTGGTCGGCCAGCCGGAACAGCTCGGCCAGATGCGGCAGGCTGCGCGCCGATTGCTGGCCACCGACCATCGTGAAATGGTCCTGATGCCCGTTCAGATACGCCATGAACACGACCCCCGTCTTGTAGAAGCGGGTCGGCGCCTGAAAGATATGGCGCGACAGCGGCACCGTCGGCGCCAATATCTCATGGAACGTCGAAAGGTCGTTCCGGTGCAGGCTGCCCAGCGCGGCGGCGGCAGCCGGCGCGATGCTGTCGAAGATGCCCAGCAACGCGTCGGAATGCCCGTGCTCGTCCCCGGCAATCAGCTCGGCGTAGTTGAAGTCGTCGCCCGTGTACATCCGCACGCCCCGCGGCAGCCTCCGCCGCATCGCGATCTCGTGGCCCTTGTCGAGCAGGCTGATCTTGATGCCGTCCACCTTCGCGGCATTCGCCTCGATCACCCGCAGGCAGGTATCCATGGCCGTCGGAATGTCGGCGCTGCCCCAATAGCCCGCAAGCGCCGGGTCGAACATGTCGCCCAGCCAGTGCAGGATGACCGGGTTCGCCGTCCCGCCCAGGATCCGGTCATACACCCGGGCATAGTCCTCCGGCCCCCGCGCGCAGGCCGCGAGCGCCCGGCTCGCCATCAGGATGATGCGCCCGCCCAGCCGCTCGATCGCCTCGCACTGCATCTCATAGCCGGCGATGACCGCGTCGATCCCCGCACCAGGCGGCAAATGGTCGGTGCCCGCGCCGCAGCTCATCTGCGCCCCCTCCGGCATGGCCGCGATGCTGCGGCGGATCAGCTCCAGGCTGGTGGGCCAGTCGAGCCCCATGCCCCGCTGCGCCGTGTCCATGCTCTCCGCGACGCCCAGGCCCAACGACCACAGATAGTGGCGGTAGGCGATCGTGCGGTCCCAGTCGATGGCGGGCGCGAGCCACGGATCGCCGTCGGCCAGCGGATCCGCGACCACATGCGCCGCCGCAAGCGCCACGCGGTTGAACGGCGGGGCCGCGGCGGGGAACGCGCGCGGCGGCTGCGTCGAATAGGGCACGAGCGTACGCGCAGCGGTGGGCAGCGTGATCGTTGGCATGGCTCAGAACTCCAGCGCGGGAATGTCGATCCAGCGGCGCTCCCGCCAGCTTTGCAGCCCCGCCTCCGCCAGCTGCACCCCGCGGGCGCCGGCCTCGAGGTTCCAGGGAAACGTCTCGGTCTCGCCCGCCAGGTGGCGCAGGAACAGCTCCCACTGCGCCCGGAACCCGTTGGGATAGGCCTGGTTGTCGGGCACCTCGTCCCAGGATTTGAAGAAGTCGATGGGCTGCGCGATGTCCGGGTTCCACACCGGCTTCGGCGTGTTGATCCGCGCCTGCGTCCAGCATTTCTGCAACCCGGCGACGGCGCTGCCCAGCGTCCCGTCGACATGGAACGTCACGAGGTCGTCCCGCCGCACCCGCGTCGTCCAACTGCTGTTGATGTGCGCCACGACGCCGCCCGCAAGCTGGAACGTCGCATACGCCGCATCGTCCGTGTCCGCCTTGTAGGTGCGCCCCTGCTCGTCGACCCGCTCCGGGATGTGCGTGGCCCCCAGGCACGACACGCTCTCGACCGCGCCGAACAGATTGTCGAGCACATACCGCCAGTGGCAGAGCATATCGAGGATGATGCCGCCGCCCTCGTTGGCCTTGTAGTTCCAGCTCGGCCGCTGCGCCTGTTGCCAGTCGCCCTCGAACACCCAGTATCCGAACTCGCCGCGCACGCTCAGGATGCGGCCCAGGAACCCGCTGTCGATCGCGAGCTTCAGCTTCTGCAGGCCCGGCAGGAACAGCTTGTCCTGCACGACGCCGTGCTTGATGCCGCGCGCCTTCGCGAGCTTCGCCACCGCGACGGCATCGGCCAGGCAATCCGCGGTCGGCTTTTCGGTATAGACGTGCTTCCCGGCCTCGATCGCCCGCCGGATCAGCCCGGCCCGAAGCTGCGTCGTCGCCGCATCGAAGAACAACTCGTCCTCGGGGTTCGCGAGGGCGGCATCGAGGTCGGTGGTCCAGCGCGAGACCCCATGCGCGCGCGCAAGCGCCGCCAGCTTCGCCTCGCTGCGGCCCACCAGGATGGGATCGGGCATCAGCGTGCTGCCGTCCCGCAGGCGCAGGCCGCCGTCATGCCGGATGGCCGCAATGCTGCGGATCAGATGCTGGTTCATGCCCATGCGTCCCGTGACGCCGTTCATGACGATGCCGATGCGGCGTGTGGTCATGGGTTCAGGTCCTCCGATCAGATTGATGGACGGCAGACCGGGCGGTCGCTATCTTGATGTCATGGCAAGACAGCCTCCTCCCCCGCGTCCGCCGGCGAAGCCTGTCCCTACGGGCACGGCCGGCAGCCAGCCCGTTCGGGTCAAGTAAAGCGTCGAAGCGTCGCATACGCGGCGGCTCCTGCTATCGGTGCTGCGATCAGCAGCCAACCGTCCCACCGCAGGGACATTCCCATCCGTTCGATCCGTAGATTATTGGTCTGAATGCCAGGGCTGATCCCGAACGCGATCGACTCCAGAACCTCCAGCTCGGTACCCAGCTCATCGTTCGTGATCACAGGCGGGTCGTATCCGGCAATCGCCCAATCACGCGGCCGGGCAGCGTGAATGCAGATCGAAGCTGCGCCGAATACGACAAGGCCGGCAACTCCCGACGCAAGCCGCGCCTGCCACTCTGCCGAAGTCGCTCCTGCCGCGCCAAGCGCCAACAGGCCGGCAGCCGCCCACCCGGTAATGGCCGTGGCCCTCGCTTCCAGCGCCGTCCTGATCGCGGCTTGCGCGGCGAGACGCGTCTCCCCCTGGCGAACCGCTTCCTTTGCACGCCAGTAACGAAGACTGCCATCGATCGCCGATGCACCGACCTCGATCTCCGATGCGAGGAGCCTCTCGTGTTCGGTCAATCCAGCCGCCCCTGGGCATGGAAATGCCCGCGCACCTGCCGCGCCAGCGCCGCAAAGTCCGCATCCCCCATCGCATCCAGCGTCCGCGGCCGCGGCAGCGCCACGTCGTACACCGCCGCCACCGCCCCCGGCCGCGCCTTCATCACCACCACCCGGTCGGCCAGGAACACCGCCTCCGGGATCGAATGCGTGATCAGCAGCACCGTCTTGCCCGTCTCCATCTGGATACGCTGCAGCTCGAGGTTCATCGTCTCCCGCGTCAGCGCGTCCAGCGCCCCGAACGGCTCGTCCATCAGCAATATCCCGGGGTCGTGCACCAGCGCCCGGCAGATCGCCGCACGCTGCTGCATCCCGCCGCTGAGCTGCCACGGATACTTGCCCGCAAACGCCTCCAGCCCCGTCATCCGCAGCAGGTCCCGCGCCCGCGCCTCGTACTCCGCCCGCGGCAGCCGCTTCACCTCCACCGGCATCATCACGTTGCGGAACACGCTCCGCCACGGCAGCAGCAGCGGCGCCTGGAACACGATGCCCACGTCGCGGTGCGGCTTCGTTACCGCATGGCCGTTCACCTCGACGCCCCCGGACGTCGGCGGCAACAACCCCGCCACCAGCCGCAGCAGCGTCGATTTCCCGCACCCGCTGGGCCCCACGACGGCGACGATCTCGCCCTGCCCGATCGAAAGATCGATGGGCGTCAACGAGGGCACGTCGCCGTCGCGCGTCCGGTACGTCTTCGCGACCGCGTCGAGCCGTATGGCCGGCGCGCCCCGTACCGCCGCAGCCGGGGCGCGCAGGTGCATCAGGGCAGGAAGTCGTTGCTGTAGAAGCTCGCGGCCTTCGTCTTCGCCGCCGCATCCAGCCCGCCGTATTCCACCATCAGATCGACGCTCTCCTGCATCAGCGCCGGGCTCACGCGGAACGGCCGGTTCGTCTGACCCGGCAGCCGGTACAGCGGCGTCGTCAGCTCGAACCCCTGTTGCAGCGTGCCCGGCTGGCCGCCCTTCGGCAGGGCCGCCAGGATCGCCGCCGCCGCCCCCTTCGGGTCCTTCTCCGCCGCCTCGACCGACGCCGTCGCCGCCCGCATGAACCGCCGCACCAGGTCCGCATTCTCCGTCGTCAGCGCCGTCCGCGTGATGATGCCCGAGCTGACGAGGTTGATCCCGTAATCCGCGAAGCGGATCGGGAACGTGTCCTTCCCCGTCGCGTCCTTGATCTTCATCGACTGGTCCATGACGTAGCCCAGCAGAAGGTCCGCCCGGCCGTTGATGACGGCGTTCAGCTTCGTCTGCCCATCCCCCGACACGACCTGGAAATCCGTGTCCTTCAGCCCCGTCTTGCGCAGGAACAACGGCCAGATCTGCGACATGCTGTCCCCGGGCGAAACCGCGACGATGCGGCCCTTGATGTCCGCGGGCGTCTTGATGCCCTTCTCCTCCAGCCCCATCACCGACATCGGGTTGACCTGAACCAGCACCCCCGTCGCGACCACCGGCGCCCCACGGACCGCCGCCCGCATCATCGTCGGCACGTCGACATACCCGAACTGCGCCGACCCGGCCGCCACCGCCTGCGTCGTCACCGCACTCCCGCGCCCCTCCTGGATATCGAGCTCGATGCCCTCCTTCACGAACAGCCCCTTCTCCTTGCCGTAATAGAACGGGGCATGCTCCCCATACACATACCAGTTGAGCATCAGCACGACCTTGTCGGCCGCATGGGCCGGGGCCGCGGCCAGCAGCAGGCACGCCAGGAGAAGTCGCTTCATCGTCGTTCCCTCCGTCTTGTTGTTATGCGGTCGCCAGGATCGCGCTCCGCTGGCTTGCGTGCCACGGGATCATCAGCCGCTCGGCCGCCTCCACCAGCGCGAACAGGATCACCCCGATCGCCGCCAGCACGACCAGCGCCGCGAACATCGTCGGCAGCTCGAAATTGCCGATCGACCGCTGCAACACGAACCCGATGCCCGAATTGGCGCCCACGAACTCGCCCACCACGGCCCCCACCACCGTAAGCGTGATGCTGACCTTCAGCCCCGCGAATATCGCCGGCAGCGCATGCGGCAGGCTGATCATGCGGAACGACTGCCAGCGGTTCGCCTCCATGCTGCGCGCCAGATCGAGCATGTCGGGCTCGACCGACTTGAACCCCTGCACGGCCGAGACGACGACGGGGAAGAACCCCAGCAGGAACGCGCTGATCACCTTCGGCACCATCCCGAACCCGAACCACACGACGAACAGCGGTGCGATCGCGACCTTCGGGATCGACTGGCTGAACACCAGCAGCGGATAGATGTAGCTCTCCACCGTCCGCGACCCCGCGATCAGCATCGCCGCCGGGATCCCGAACAGCGCGCTCAACGCAAACCCGTACAGCGTCGCCTGCGTGGTCGGCCAAGCCTCCCGCAACAGCATCGGCCACTCCGCCCACAGCGTCGCGACGACCTCGGCCGGGGCAGGGACCTGGTAGGGCGGGATCTTCAGCACGCGGATGGCCAGGTCCCACAGCACCAGCATCAGGGCGACGACGACCAACGGCTTGGCCCACGGCGCGATCCCTGCTGCGGCACGGCGCATGACGTCTCCCTGGCTGGCGCCGTTGCGTGGCGTTCTAACCGATTGGTTAAAAGCTAGGGCGGCGGGCGGGGCTGCGTCAAGGTGCCAAGTCGCGTCCACATCACCGTCATCCCCGGGTCAAGTCCGGGGATGACGTGCTTTGGGCGCGGCACCTGGCCGGCGTGGGCGTCGGGGAGTGTGGCCGGCCTCAAACGCACAGGAACCCCCCATCCACCGGCAGCACGACGCCCGTCACATAGCTCGCCGCGCCCGACGCCAGGAACAGCACGGGCCCCACAAGCTCCTCCGCTTCGCCCACCCGCCCCAGCGGCACGTGGGTCAGGAACCGGTCCAGGCGCGCCGGGTCCGCGCGGGTCGCCTCGCTCATCGCCGTCGCGATGATCCCCGGCGCGATCGCGTTCACCCGCACGCCCCACGGCGCCCACTCCGCCGCCAACGCCCGCGTCAACTGCGCGACGGCGCCCTTCGACGCCGAATACGCCGCCGACCCCGGGGGGGCCACGAAGGACTGGATCGACGCCACGTTCACCACGCATCCCCGCGTCGCCCGCAGCCCCGGCAGGCACGCCAGCGCCATCGCCGCCATGCCGAGCACGTTCACCTCGAACGTCGCGCGAAACCGGTCGAGCGCCTCCGGCCCGTCCGAGGCGCCCCGCAGCAGGATGCCGGCATTGTTGACCAGGATCGAGACAGGCCCCGCCCGAGCGACCGCGGCGGCGCAGGCGGCCGGGTCCGTGACGTCCAGCGCGCACGCATCCGCCGCCCCACCATCCGCGCGGATCGTCGCCGCCGTCCGCTCCGCCGCCGCCCCGTCCTTGTCCGTCGCCAGCACGAACGCGCCCGCCGCGGCCAGCCCCCGCGCGATCGCCGCCCCGTTCCCCTGCCCGGCCCCCGTCACCAGCGCCAGTTGACCCGCGAGCGTCACGCCGCCGCCGGCAGGGCCGCCGCCTCCGGCCCGGCCATGTGGTGCGCCGCGATCCACCCGAACGTCATCGCCGGCCCCAGCGTGATGCCGCCGCCCGGGTAGTTGCCGCCCATGATGCTGGCCAGGTCGTTGCCCGCCGCATACAGGCCGGGGATCGGCCGCCCCGCCCGGTCCAGCACCCGCGCCTGCGCATCCCCCCGCAGCCCGGCAAATGTCCCGAGGTCCCCGGGCACCACCTTCACCGCATAGAACGGCCCCGTCGCCACCGGCGCGACGCACGGGTTGGGCGTCACCGACGGATCGCCCAATGACCGGTTGTACGCCGTGCTGCCCCGGTAGAACGCCGGGTCCTCCCCGCGCGCCGCCGGCCCGTTATACGCCGCCACCGTCCGCGCCAGCCCCTCCGGATCGATGCCCGCTTGCGCCGCCAGCTCCTGCAGCGTGCGCCCGCGGATCAGGTAGCCCGACCGCAGGTACGGCCGCAGCGGCAGCGGGAACGGCTTCGCGAACCCCAGCCCATACCGCCGCAATGTCGGGTGGTCGCACACGAACCACGCGCAATGCTCCTGCTCCGGCGTCGCTGCGACCATCGCCTGGATGAAGTCGTGGTAGCTGTCGCTCTCGTTCACGAACCGCGCGCCGCTGCGCACGACCGCGATGACGCCGGGCTTCGACCGATCGACGAAATGCGGAAACGGCCCGCTGGTCCCGTCGGCCCGCGGCACCAACGACACCGGCACCCACGCCGCCGCGTTCGGATAACGGTCCTCGACCGTGGCCCCCGCCGCCTCGCCCAGCCGCAGCCCGTCGCCCGTGTTGCCGGGCGGGGCAGGCGACCAGTGCTCGGTCCCCGTGGGCGCATGCCGGAACATCGCCTGCCGCCGCGCCACGTCGTTCGGGAACCCGCCCGCCGCCAGCACGACGCCCCGCCGCGCCACGACGCGCACCGGCGCCCCGTCCCGCTGCACGACCGCGCCCGTGACCCGGCCGCCCTCCATCAACAGCTCCGTCACCGGCGCCTCCGTCCACAGCGGCACACCCCGATCGAACGCCGACTTCGCGAGACGCCCCACCAGCGCGTTCCCGTTCGTCAGCCGCATCGCCCGCCCGTGCCGCACCCTGTCCCGCCCGAACCGCGCCAGCAGCCCGGCCACCACCGCCGCCGACTTCACCGACCGCGTCACGTTGAAGAAGTGCATCAGCTCCTTCCCCGTCCCGATCATCATGCCCATGAACGTGATCTCGGCCAGCGGCGGCCGCAGCCGGTCCTTCTCCGCCCCCAGCGCCCGCGCATCGAACGGCGCGGCACAGATCGACCGCCCGCCATCGCTGCCCCCCGGCGCCAGCGGATGATAATCGGCGAAGGCGGGGCCCAGCACGAAACGCACCTCCGTCTCCCGCTCCATGAAGTCCACCATCTTCGGTCCGGCATCGAGGAACGCGTCCACCCGCGCCCCGTCGAAGTGGTTGCCCGTCTCGTGCTGCAGATACCGCCGCGCCGCCTCGGGGCTGTCCTGCACCCCCTCCCGCTGCGCCACCGGGCTGCACGGGATCCACAGCCACCCCCCGGACCGCGCGGTGGTGCCGCCATAGTACCGCTCCTTCTCGACCAGCAGAACGTCGAGCCCCAGCGACGCCGCGGTCACCGCCGCCGACAGCCCGCCGGCGCCCGTGCCGACGACCAGGACGTCGCATTCGTGGCTGGTCGCGTCCGCCATGCCGCATTCCTCCCTCTTGTCCGATTGCCAAGGCTAGGCGGGGCCTCCTAGGCTCGCAACCAACGAACCAACCAACAAGAACCAGGGGGAATGACATGCTGGGACGCAGGACGGTGATGCAGGGGGCGCTGGGCGCCGCAATGATCGGCCCGGCGGCGGTGCGCGCCCAAGGCACGGGAACCGGACCCATCCGCGTCGGCGTGCTGACCGACATGTCGAGCTGGGGGCGCGACAATGGTGGCCCCGGCGCCGTCTACGCCGTCAACCAGGCGGTGAAGGACATCGGCGGCACCGTCGCCGGCCGGCCCATCGAGGTCCTGGTCGGCGACCACAAGATGCTCCCCGACCTCGGCATGTCCATCGCCCGCCAATGGCTCGATGCCGGCATCGACGCGATCACGGATCTCGAGAACTCGGCCGTGGCGCTGGCCGTCTCCGGCCTGTGCGCCAGCAAGGACAAGATCGCGCTGATCTCCGGCGCCGGGTCCAGCGACATCACGAACGCCCGATGCAACAACCGCACGGTCGCCTTCACCTACGACACCTATGCCATCGCCAAGGTGACGGCCGACGCGCTCGCGAAGCAGGGCGCCAAAAGCTGGTTCTTCATCGGCGCCGACTACGCCTTCGGCAAGCAGCTCATCGCCGACGCCACCGGTTTCATCGTGGCCGGCGGCGGACGCGCCCTGGGCACCGCGCTGCACCCGCCGGGCACGACCGACTACTCCGCCCTCCTGCTGCAGGCCCAGTCCAGCAAGGCCGACGTCATCGCGCTGGCCAACACCGGCACCGACTGCACGAACGCCCTGAAGCAGGCGCAGGAGTTCGGCATCGCCCGCGGCGGACAGAAGGTCGCGACCCTCGCCATGTTCGACACCGACGTGGTGGCCGCCGGCCTCGCCGTCGCGCAGAACACGCTGATGGTCACCAGCGCATGGGGCAACATGTCGCCCGAGGCGCGCCGCTGGACCGAGGGCTACTTCGCCGAGACCCGCCTGATGCCCACGATGCTGCAGCTCGGCGATTACGGTGTGGTGAAGCACTGGCTGAAGGCCGTGGCCGCCGCGGGCACGGCCGATGCGGGCGCCGTCATGGCCAAGATGCAGGCCATCCCCATCCAGGACATCTTCTGCCGCGCCGGAACCCTGCGCGCCGACGGCCGCGTCATGCGGGAGATGTACCTGATGCGCGTCAAGACCCCGGCCCAGGCCGTGATGCCCTACGACTACCTTGAACTCGTGGGCACCGTCGCGCCCGAGGACGCATACCGCCCGGTGAAGGACTCGGTTTGCCCGCTCGTGAAAGCATAGCGAGACCCCACTCCCGCCTGCGGGAGAGGGTTTGGTGAGGGTGCTGGTCCCAACGGCCATCCTCGTCGCTGCCGCCGCCGCCGGCCTGTGCCTTCTCCTTCCCGGCTACTGGGCCTTCCTCGCCGGCACCGTCGCCGTCACCGTCGTGGTCGGCGCCGGCCTCAACGTCCTGCTGGGCCTTGCGGGCGAGGTGTCGCTCGGCCACGCCGGCTTCATGGCGCTGGGCGCCTACGCCACCGCCCTGGTTGAACTCCGGCTCGGCCTGCCCTTCGGCGTCGCGCTCCTGCTCGCCACCGCCATCGCCGCCGCCATCGGCGCCGCCCTCTCCGTCCCGGCCCTCCGGCTGACCGGGCCCTACCTCGCCATGGTCACCATCGCCTTCGGCTTCATCGTCGAGAACGCGGCCATCGAGTGGCAGGGCCTCACCGGCGGCGCATCCGGCCTGTCCGGCATCCCGGCGCCCTTCGCCACGCAGGGGATGGCGGCGTTATGCTGCCTCGTCGCCGGGGCGGTGCTCGCGGGCTTCGCCTGGCTCGTCCGCAGCCCGGCCGGCCTCGCCATGCAGGCCGTCGCGACGGCGCCGTCCGCCGCACAGGCGATCGGCATCGCGCCGCTGCCCGCCCGCACGCTCGCCTTCGTCATCGCCGCCGGGGCGGGCGGCCTGGCGGGAGGGCTGCAGGCCGGCCTCACCGGCTTCATCGCACCCAGCTCCTTCCCCTTCTCAGCCAGCATCCTGCTGCTGCTGGTCGTCGTCGTGGGCGGCGCGGGCTGGACGCTCGGCCCGCTGCTGGGCGCAATCGTCGTCGCCCTCCTGCCCGAGCTGCTGTCGGGCCTGGCCGAATGGCGGCTCCTGGTCTTCGGCGCATTGCTCCTGCTCGTGCTCTGGCTCGCGCCCGGCGGCATGGCCGGCCTGCTGGCCCGGCTCCTGCCCGCGCCCCGCATCGCCGTCGGGGCAGGGCAGGGCGCGCTCCCCGACCCCCCACCCGGCGCCGGCCTGCGCGCCCGCGGCGTCCGCCTCGCCTTCGGCGGCATCCCGGCGCTGGACGGCATCGACCTGGACGCGGCGCACGGCGCTATCACCAGCGTCATCGGCCCGAACGGCGCCGGCAAGACGACGCTGCTGAACGTCCTCAGCGGCTTCCAGCGGCCCGACGCCGGAACCGTCCAGGCCATCGGCCAGCTCGCCGGCCGCCCCGCATACGCCGTCGCCCGGGCGGGCGTCGCGCGCACCTTCCAGACCGCACAGCCCTTCCCGGGTCTGACCGTGCTGGACAACGTCCGCCTCGGCCTGCTGCACGGGCGTTGGCGCGGCGCCGCACCCCCGGACCAGGCCCTCGCGCTGCTCCGCTTCGTCGGCTATCGCGGCGCGCCGAACGCCCCGGCCGGCGCGCTGCCCCACGTCGACCGCCGCCTGGTCGAACTCGCCCGCGCCCTCGCGACCAACCCCGCCGTGCTGCTCCTGGACGAGCCTGCCGCGGGCCTCGGCGCCGACGACACCGCCCGTCTCGGCGCCGTCCTCCGGCAGGCCGCACCAGGCCGGGCGATCGTGCTGGTCGAGCACGACATGAACCTGGTGCTCTCCGTCTCCGACCGCGTCACGGTGCTGGACGCCGGCCGCCGCATCGCCGAGGGCACGCCCGCGCAGGTGCGGACCGACCCCGCCGTCCTCGCCGCCTACCTGGGCGGCGCCGCCCGCGCCCCCCGCGCCCCCCGCGCCCATGGCGGCCCGGCGCTGGATGTCGCCGGCATCGCCGCCGGCTATGGCGGCCTGGGCGTCCTGTCCGCCGTGTCGCTGTCGGTCCGCGAGGGCGAGACCGTCGCCGTGCTCGGCCCGAACGGCGCCGGCAAAAGCACCCTGATGCAGGCGGTCAGCGGCCTGTTGCGCCCGATCGCGGGCTCCGTCCGGCTGGGCGGCACGGAACTGGCCACCCGCCCCGCCCACGCCGTGGCCCGCGCCGGGCTGACCCTGGTGCCGGAGGGCCGCCAGGTGTTTCCCCGCCTGACCGTGCGGCAGAACCTGCTCCTGGGCGCCACCACCCGCCGCGATTTCAACCCGGGCCCCGAGATCGACGCAGTGCTGGCCCGTTTCCCCAAGCTGCGCCCCCTGCTCGCCCGCCCGGCCGGCCTGCTCTCGGGCGGCGAACAGCAGATGCTCGCCATCGCCCGCGGCCTGCTCGCCCGGCCCCGCGTGCTGCTGCTCGACGAACCCTCCCTCGGCCTCGCCCCCGCCATCGCCGACGCGGTCTGGGACCAGTTGGGCGCCCTGGCCGATGAAGGCGTCACCCTGGTCGTGGTGGACCAGATGGCGGACCAGGTGCTGGGCCTCGCCGACCATGGCATCGTGCTGCAGGGCGGCCGGGTCGCGCAGGCGGGCGACGCCGCCTTCCTGCGCGGCAACACGCTGGACGACGCATATTTCGGGAGGGCCGATGCTTGACCTGGTGATCCGTGGCGCCGTCGTGGCGCAGGACGGCGCCCTGCGCGTGACCGACATCGGCGTCATGGCCGGCCGGATCGCCGCCATCGGCCCCGGTCTCGACGGCCACGAAGCCATCGACGCCGCCGGCGGCCTGCTGGTCCCGGGCCTGGTCGAGACGCATATCCACCTCGACAAGACCTGCATCCTCGACCGCTGCCGGGCCGAGGAGGGGACCGTCGCCGAAGCCGTCCGCGAGACCAGCGCCGCCAAGCGCGGCTTCACCGTCGACGACGTCGTCGCCCGCGGCCGCCAGACCCTGGAGCGTTGCCTGTCCTGGGGCACGATGCATATGCGGACCCATGTCGAGGTCGATCCCGGCATCGGCATGACGGGGTTCGACGGCGTGCAGCAGCTTCAGCGCGACTACGCCTGGGCGCTCGACCTCGAGATCTGCGTCTTCCCGCAAGAGGGCCTGCTGAACAACCCCGGCACCGAGGACCTCCTGATCGAGGGCCTCCGCCGCGGCGCCCGCGTCATCGGCGCCGTCCCCTACATCGACACCGATCCGCGCGGCCAGATCGACCGCATCTTCGCCATCGCCCGCGACTGGGACGTCGACATCGACATGCACCTCGACCTCGCCGAGACCACCGAGGGCATGCAGATCGAATACGTCTGCGACAAGACGCAGGAATACGGCTGGGGCGGCCGGGTCGCCGTGGGCCACGCGACGCAGCTCAGCCTCGTCGACCGCCCCCGCTACGACGCCATCGCCCGCCGCCTTGCCGACGCCGGCGTGGCCGTCACCGTGCTGCCCGCGACGGACCTCTACCTCATGGGCCGCAGCCACGACCACGCCGTGCCGCGCGGCGTCGTCCCGGTTGAGCCGCTCCGCGCCGCCGGGGTCTGCTGCTCCATCAGCACCAACAACGTGCTCAACCCCTTCACCCCCTACGGCGACGGCTCGCTGATCCGCATGGCCAACCTCTATGCCAACGTCTGCCACGTCGCCCGACCGGCCGAACTCGCCGCCTGCCTCGCCATGGTCACCACGGAAAGCGCCCGGCTGATGCGCAACGCCGACTATGGCATCGCCGTGGGCAACCCGGCCGACCTCGTCCTGCTCGACGCCGCCGACCCCGCCGGCGCCGTCGCCACGCTGGCCCAGCCGCTATGGGGCCTGAAGCGCGGCCGCCGCAGCTTCACCCGGGCGCGGGCCTGCCTGCATCCGCCGTGAACGAACCGGCCTCTCCGCAGTTATGGCCCGCGGAGGCAGGCATGCAGCAGCGTTGGCCGGATCGGCTATGGATCGTGCGGCACGGGGAAAGCGCCGGGAACGTCGCGCGGGACGCGGCGCAGGCGGCGAAGGCGGCGCGGATCGACCTCGCGGAACGCGACGTCGACGTGCCGCTGAGCCGTCTGGGGGAGCAGCAGTCCGACACGCTGGGCCGCTGGTTCGCCGCGATGCCGGATTCCGCCCGGCCGGACGCCCTGCTCGTATCCCCGTACCGCCGGGCCCGGCAGACCGCGGAGCGCATCCGCGCGGCCGGCGGCCTGTGCGCGGACGCCGACGCGCCCAGCGCCGACGAACGCCTGCGCGAGAAGGAGTTCGGCGTCCTCGACCGTCTGACCCGCTACGGCATCGAGCAATCCTACCCGGAGCAGGCGGAATTCCGCCGCGAGATCGGCAAGTTCTATCACCGTCCCCCCGGCGGTGAGAGCTGGTGCGACGTCATCCTCCGTCTCCGCAGCGCGCTCGATACCATCAGCCTGCACCAGGGCGGACGCCGCGTCCTGATCGTCGGCCACCAGGTCGTCGTGCTGTGCCTGCGCTATCTGCTGGAGGGCCTGGACGAGGACCGCATCCTCGCGATCGACCGCGAAGGCGATGTCGCCAATTGCGGCGTCACGGAATACGCGTTCGACCCGGCTGCCGGGCCCACCGGCGGCCTCGCTTTGGTGCGCTACAACTTCACCGCGCCGATGGAGCGCGAGGGCACGCCGGTGACGGCGGAGCCCGACCGGCCCGCCGGGGGCGTCGCATGACGCCCATCACCCCGGCGCTGCTGCGGGCGCAGCCGCTGCCCAGCCATGACGGCGCCGGCGACAAGGAGGCGCGCGGCCGCGTGCTGGTCCTGGGCGGCAGCGTCGAGGTGCCGGGCGCGGCCCTGCTCGCGGCCGTGGCGGCATTGCGGGCCGGGGCAGGCAAGCTGCAGGTGGCGACATGCCGCACCGTGGCGCCGCACCTGGGGCTGATCCTGCCCGAGGCGATGGTGCTGGGGCTGGACGAGACTGCGGCCGGGGGCATCGCGGCCGCGGCCGCAGACCGGGTCGTCGCGGCGGCGCGCCGGGTGGGCGCGCTGGTTGCGGGCCCCGGCATGGCCGATCCCCCGGCGGCGCGGGCGCTGATCGCGGCCGTGCTGGACGGCGTCGATGGCGTGCCGGTGGTGCTGGATGCCGGTGCGCTGCACGGGCTGCAGGACGCGCCGGACCGGGTGCGGCGGCATTCCGGCCAGGTCGTGCTGACGCCGCATGCCGGGGAGATGGCCCGGCTGCTGGGCATCGGCCGCGACGCCGTCGAGGCCGACAAGCTGGCCCACGCCCGTAGCGTCGCCGCCCTGTTGCACTGCGTCGTAGTCATGAAGGGCGCCTGCACCGAAATCGTCTCTCCCCAGGGCGAGACCTGGCGGTTCGAAGGCGGCACCATCGGCCTCGCGACCAGCGGCAGCGGCGACACGCTGGCCGGCGTGATCGGCGGCTTACTGGCCCGTGGCACGCCGCCGCTGCGCGCGGCGATCTGGGGCGTCTACCTGCACGGCGAGGCGGGCGCGCGGCTGGTGCGGCGGGATGGCGGGATCGGCTTTCTGGCGCGGGAACTGCTGGACGAGATCCCCGGCGTGATGGCGCAGGCCGGCGGCGAATGATCGTGACGAGGCCGCATCGTCCTTGCTAGGCTTCCGGCAGTCCGCCGGGGAGAGCATGGGCATGGAGACGCTGTTCCTGACCAACCGGGCCGTGTCGAGCGGAGGATTGGCCGACGTCGCGCGGCCAGGACCCATCGGCTGGGGGTCCGCGACCTGCACCCCGGCGCCTGGATCGCCCGAGGGCTTCGCCTGGTCGTTCGACGCCGGCGCCGGGCTGCACATGCTGACGCCGGCCGCATTCCAGCAGCGTCTGGCCGCCGCGGTGGCGCCGGGGCCGCGGCCCAAGGCGGTCCTGATGCACATGCACGGCGCGGGCTGCATGAGCGCCGACATGTTCTGCCGGGCCGCAAACCTCGCGACGCTCTATGCCGGCCCGGATCTCGAGATCGTGCCGTTGCTGGTCACCTGGGCCTCCGGATCGTTCAAGAAGGACGACTACCTCGCCGCCCGGGGATGGCTGCAGCGGGACGTCGCGGACCTGGCCGGCGCCTTCCGCGTCGTCGCCGCCGCGCTGCGTGCGGCGCAGGTCGCAAGCGGCGGGCGCCTGCGGACCGTCCTGTCGGCCCACTCCCTGGGCAACTACCTTCTGGCCCGCATCCTGTTCGACTGCGCCGGTCGCCCGAACGGAGAGCCCCAGGCCGGCGACCCGCCCTTCGACGACGTGCTGCTGCTGGCCGCCGACGTGGACCACGACGTGCTGGACGAGGCGGACCCGCCGCCGGGCACGGGCCTGCACCTGCTGGGCCGCTGGGCACGGGGCGTGCACGTCTATTACAGCCATGCGGATTCGGTCGTGGGCCTCGGCTTCCTGGCGCAGGCGGGGCTGCACATCCCCGGTCGCTCCGGCCCCGCGCTCGGCAATGACGGACCCATCCCGCGCGTGTCGCAACTGCGGGACGGCACGCCGGTCGACGCGGTCAACTGCGGCTTCCTCCTGGCCGCGAACGACGGCGCGACCAACCACCACTACTGGCGGGTCGATCCCCTGGCGATCCAGGACCTGAAGGCCGTGATCCGCCAGGTGCCCCCGTCCGCGATGACGTGGCGAAGCCGCAAGGCGCTGCAATCCGGATGGGACATCTTCCCGAACGTGTTCCCGCCGCCGACGGGCTAGGCCTATGCTCCGCCCCCGGGGACGGAGGGCTTCAGGTGCACGACGACGAGTTGACCCGGCTGCAGCGCTGGATGGCGGACCACGTCGCGGGCTTCGATGGCCCGGTTGCGGCCGAGGCCTTCCAGGGCGGGCAATCCAACCCCACCTTCCGCCTGCGCGCCCCATCGGGCGACTACGTGATGCGCCGCCGCCCCATGGGCCCGACGCTGCCCAGCGCCCACGCCGTCGATCGCGAGTTCCGGGTGCTGCGGGCGCTGCACGGAACCGGCGTGCCCGTCCCGCAGGTGCATGCCTTGTGCCTCGATGACACGGTGATCGGCAGCGCCTTCTACGTGATGGAATACGTGCCGGGCCGGGTGTTCTTCGATGCGCGCCTGCCGGGCCTGACCCCGCCGGAGCGCGCCGCGATCTTCGATTCCATGAACGACGCCGTGGCCCGGCTGCACCAGGTCGACCCCGTCGCGGTCGGCCTCGGCGACTACGGCCGCCCCGCCCACTACATGCAACGCCAGTTCGCCCGCTGGTCCCGGCAGTACCGCCTGTCCGAAACCACCCCCATCCCCGCCATGGACCGGCTGATCGAGTGGCTGCCCGGCCGCCTGCCGGAGTCCGGCGAAAGCCGCATCGTCCACGGCGACCTTCGGCTCGACAACATGCTGATCCACCCGACGGAGCCCCGCGTGGTCGCGATCCTGGACTGGGAGCTCTCGACCCTCGGCGATCCCTGGTCCGACGCCGCCAACAACGCGATCGCCTGGCGCATGGAACCCGACCTGTTCCGCGGGCTGGCCGGCGAGGACCTGGCCGCCCTGGGCATCCCGGCGGAACGGGACTACCTCGCCGCCTACGCCACCCGCGTCGGCCGCACCGCCCCGGTCTGGCAGCCCTACCTCGTCTTCAACCTGTTCCGCCTGGCCGCCATCGTGCAGGGCATCGCCAAACGCGCACAGGACGGCACGGCCGCCAGCGCCGATTCCGTGCAGGTGGGCGCCAAGGCCCGGCCGATCGCCGAACGCGCCTGGGCGCTGGCTACTTCCAGCTCGCCAGATAGAACCGCGGCAGCTCGTCCCGGAACGTCTTGAAGTTCAACTGCCGGCTCGTCGCATACGTCGTCACGAACGTGAACAGCGGCATGAACACCGCCTGGTCCGTGAGCCGCTTCAGCACCGCGCTGTACGCCGCCCGCCGCTTGTCCGGGTCCACCGTGGCGCCCCCTTCCTCGACCAGCCGCTTCACCTCCGGGTCCCGCGTGTAGTCCTGACCGCCGCCCGTGAAGAAATACGGCAGGAACGCCGACGCGTCGTTGATCGAGTAGCTGCCCCAGCTTCCCATCTCCAGCGGGTTCTTGCCCTCGATGCTCCGTTGCACCACCGCGCCCACCTGAAGCTGCGTCACCTTCGCCCTGATCCCCACCGCCGCCAGGTAGTTCTGCACGGCGCCGACCCATTGCGGCAGCAGGTAGCTGACCAGCTCCGTCTCGAACCCGTTGGGATACCCGGCCTCGGTCAGCAGCGCCTTGGCCTTCGCCGGATCGTACTCGTACTTGGCCGCAACCGCCTGGTCGCAGCCGAACTGCGTCGGGTAGCACGGCGCATCCAGCACGCGCGACCCGCCGGGCATGAACTGCTTGGCCATGGTCACGCGGTCGATTGCGTGGATCATCGCCTGCCGCACCTTCACGTTCTTCAGCGGGCTGTCGCCCGTCCGCCCGGCCGCGTCGATGTTCATGTAGCCGACGCGCATGCTCTCGTTCCGCAGCGTCTGCAGCGTCGGCATCTTGCCGATGTTCTCCAGCTGGTCCGGGCTGAACTGCCAGATCCAGTCGACCTGCCCGCCCAGCAGGGCCGTCAGCTCCCCCGTCGCGTCCGCAACCTCCTTGATCACGATTTTGCGGATCGCCGGCTTGCCCTTGGGGCTGTCGAAATAGGCTTCGTTCCGCTCCATATCGATCTGCGTCGTGCCGTTCACGTTGGTGATCCGATACGGCCCGGTGCCCACCGGCATCTTGCTGAACTCGCCGCCCACCCGCTCCCGATACGCCTTCGGGTAGATCGGCAGCACCATCGAGAAATACTCCAGCGCCGCCGGGAACACCCGCTTCAGCCTGATCCGCACCTTCAGCTCGTCGACCTTCTCCACCCCCTCGATGAAGCTGAAGTTGCTGGGGACCGCGACCTGCTTGTCCGTCAGGATGGAGTTTACGGTATAGACGACGTCGTCGGCCGTGAACTTGCTGCCGTCATGGAACACCACGCCGGGCCGCAGCTCGAACTCCAGCGACGTCTCGTCGACATACTTCCAGCTCGTCGCCAGCAGCGGCTTCAACTGGAACGTCTCGGGGTCCCGATAGATCAGCGTGTCCCACACGTGGTGGGACACCACGAGCCCGGTGCGCAGGGAGTTGTAGTAGAAATCGACGTTCGGGATCGCATCCCGCCACGCCAGCCGCAGCGTGTCCGCCGACTTCTGGGCGCTGGCCGGCGACACGCTGAGCGCGCTCGCAAGGAGGATGCCGCCAAGCCACGCTGATATCCGCATGTCGCCCCCGGTATGTCGCAGGAAGGGAACGCTACGGCGCGGACGGGGGCGCGTCCATACCCCGCTTGCCACCCGCCAACCTTGTCACGGCCCGCCCCCGGCCTTAAGCCCGACCCGCAGCCACGAAAGCCCCGACATGGTCCACGCCCCCGTGCCCCCGCCCTCACCGGTGCCCGTCCGCGTCAACCTCTACTCGGACACCCAGACCCGCCCATCCCGCGCCATGAAAGAGGCGATGATGGAGGCCGAGGTCGGCGACGAGCAGATGGGCCTCGACCCCACCGTCAACGCATTGTGCGAGCGCATGGCCGCCCTCATGGGCAAGGAAGCCGCCGTCTTCATGCCCTCCGGCACCATGTGCAACGAGGTCGCGATCCTCACCCAATGCCGCCCCGGCGACGAGATCCTCGCCCACCACACCGCCCACATCCTCTCCGCCGAGGGCGGCGCACCCTGGGCCCTCGCCGGCGTCCAGGTCACCGGACTGCCCGGCGATCACGGCATGTTCGGCATCGACGACCTCGCCCACGCCGAACGCCCCCGCTCCCGCAACGCCCCCCCGCAACGCATGGTCGAGGTGGAGCAGACCGCAAACCTCGGCGGCGGCGCCGTCTGGTCGCTCGACTCCCTCAACGCCGTCGCCGGCTGGGCGCACGAGCGCGGCATGGTCACCCACATGGACGGCGCCCGCCTGATGAACGCCGTCGTCGCCAGCGGCGTGCCCGCGTCCGAGATGGCCGCCGGCTACGACACCGTCTGGCTCGACTTCACCAAGGGACTCGGCGCCCCCCTCGGCGCCGTCCTCGTCGGCTCCACCGAGTTCATCGGCGACGCCTGGCGCTGGAAGCAGCGGATCGGCGGCGCGATGCGCCAGGGCGGCATCTGCGCCGCCGCCTGCCTCTACGCGCTCGATCACAACATCGACCGCCTGGCCCAGGACCACGCAAACGCCAAGACGCTCGCCCGCGGCCTCGCCCAGGTCGAGGGCCTCGCGGTCGAGCCTCCGGAAACCAACCTCGTCTACATCGACACGTCCGGAAGCCGCCTCACCGCCGCCGAGGTCTCGGCCCGCGCCCGCGCGCACGGCCTGATGGTGTCCGTCATGGGCAAGCACCGCGTCCGCGCCTGCACCCATCTGGACGTGGACGAGGCCGGGATCCACGAGGCCATCGCCGTGCTGCGGGAAGTCGTCGCGACCAGTCACGCATCGTAACTTGCCGGCGGGGACCGGGTGCGCTGAAACCGGGCGTCACAGAACGGAGAACGCCATGCGCCCCGCCTTCACCACGGTCCTCGTGACTCTCGCCGCCCTGCTCGGCGGTCCGGCCTATGCGCAGACCATCTCGCCGATGACCGGCACGACCGCTGCCCCGCCAGCCGCCGCAGCCCCATCCGCGACCCCCGCCCGGCGCACGCCCCGCATGACGATGCAGCAGCGCTTCGAAGCCGCCAACACGACAAAGGACGGCAAGCTGACCCTCGACCAGGCAAAAGCCGCCAAGATGACCTACGTCGCCCGCCACTTCGACGCCATCGACACCGCCCACAAGGGCTACGTCACGATGGACGACATCCGCACCCACAACCGCGCTCAACGGGCCGCCCGCAAACCCATCCCGTAGCCAAAACCCCTCCCGTCGGGAGAGTGCGGGGATGGCGGTGCTTGCCGGTCCTGCCGAAATGCGGGTGCCGCAACGATGCCCTCATCCCCCCAACATCCCGAACGCATGCAGCACCGTCGCCCGCCGCACCGCCGCCCGATCCCCCGGAAACACCACACGCTCCGTCCGCGTCACGACCCCCAGGGCCGCCAGCCCGAACCACACGGTCCCCACCGGCTTCTCCGCACTCCCGCCCCCGGGCCCCGCGACCCCCGTCACGGCCACCGCCACCCCCGCCTCCGACCGCGCCAGCGCACCCTCCGCCATCGCCCGCGCGACCGCCTCGCTCACCGCCCCCTGCGCCGCGATCACCCCGGGATCCACCCCCAGCATCGAAGCCTTCGCCGCGTTCGAATACGTCACGAACCCCCGGTCCACCACGTCCGACGACCCCGCGATCTCCGTCAGCGCCGCCGCGATCAGCCCCCCCGTGCAGCTCTCCGCCGTCGCGACCATCACCCCACGCGCCCGCAACCGCGCCAGCAACGCCCGCGCGGCGCCGGCAATCCCATCGTCGATCATCCCAACCCCTCCACGCCCGCCCACCGCGCGCCCACCAGCAGCAGCGCCACGATCGCCCCCGCCAGCACGTCGTCGACCATGATCCCGAACGCGCCATCCTGCCGGTCCGCCCACCCCACCGGACCCGGCTTCCAGATGTCCAGCACCCGGAACAGCACGAACGCCGCAACCAGCCCCGGCACCGTCGCCGCCCCCAGCCCCAGCAGCGCGACCCACTGCCCCGCCACCTCGTCGATCACAACCCAGCCCGGGTCCGTCCGCCGGTCCGCCACCGCCCGCGGAATCGCAAGGAACCCGGCCGCAGTCGCCCCCGCCGCCAGCACCGGCAGCAGCCACCCCGGCCCCTGCATCGCCCAAGCCCCCAGCCCCAGCGCCGCCAACGACCCGGCCGTCCCCGGCGCGACCGGAAAGAACCCGACGCCCCCGAAGCTCGCCACCACCCGGCTGCTCATCCGCGCCGCGCGCCCACGGGGTGCGGCCCCGTGGCGCCGAGCTGCGCGCGATACAGCACGATGTTCTCGATCACCCGCTGCACGTAGTTCCGCGTCTCGTTGAACGGAATCAGCTCGATCCAGTCGATCATCGCCGCTTCCCCGGCCCACGGATCCTGCGCCACCAGCCAGTCCCGCACCCGCCCCGGCCCGGCGTTGTAGCCCGCGATGGCCAGCGGCAACGCGCTGTCGAACTGCGTCAGCAGGTCCCGCAGATACGTGGTCCCCAGCCGCATGTTGTAGGCGGCATCCACCGTCAGCGCCGGCACGTTCGCCGCCACCCCCAGCTTCTTCGCGACCGCCGCCGCCGTGCCCGGCATCAACTGCATCAACCCGCGCGCGCCCACCGGACTCGTCGCCTGCACGTCGAAGCTGCTCTCCTGCCGGATCAGCCCCAGGATCACCGCCTGCTCCACCCCCCCGCCCGGCGGCTCCACCGCCGCGGGCCACCCCGCCCCCGGCAGCATCACCCCGTCCCGCCCGGCACGCCGGGCGATCGCCACCGCCGTGTCCGGCAGCCCCAGCCCCAGCGCCAACCGCGCCGCCAGCGCCCGCTCCGCAGCGTCCGGCGCCACCTCGTCCAGCCGCGCGATGAACGCCTTCGCCCGCCGCGGCTCCCCCCATGCGGCCAGCAGCACCGCCGCCCGCGCCCCGTCCTGCGCCAGGAACGCGAGCGCCCGGGCATTGTCCCAGGCCGGGTCCTGCGTCGCGGCGATGCGGGACGCCAACGCGTCGTCACCCAGCGCCAACGCCGCAAGCTGTCCGTAATACGTCGTGGGCCAGCGCGCCGCCTCGGCAAACGAAGCCCGCGCCGCCGCCTCGTCCCCCGCCGCCTGCGCCCGCCCCAGCCAGTAATGCGCCCGCCCCTGCGTGATCGCCGCCGGCGACAACCCGGCCAACCGCGAGAAATGCCCGGCCGCCTGCTCCGCCCGGTCCAGTCGCCGCAGCGCGATCCACCCGGCCAGGAACGCCGAATCCAGCGCCCCCTCCGCACTCGCCGCCGGGGAAGCGACGACGGCATACGCCAGCTCCGCCTCGTTCGCCCGCAACAGCCGCCGCGCGAGCAGGTTCCGCTCGTCCCAGAACGCAGCCCGCCGCTCCGCCGGGGCCGCCTGCTCCGCCGCGACCCCGGCGCCGGTCCAGACCCGCACTGCATCCCGGTCCTGTCCGGCGCGCCGGTACCAGCGGGCCAGCTCGTACACCAGCGCCGGGTCGGACCGCGCCGGCTCCGCCAGCGCCGCCGCCAGGGCAGGGGCGGTCGCGTCGTCCCGTTTCAACGCCAGCCGAGCCTCCGCCGCCGGCCGCTGCGCCGCCGCCACGCGCACCGCCTGCCGCGCCGCAGGCCCGCCGGGCGCCGCGCTCTCCGTCCAGGCCAGCCGGTCGAACCGCCGCCACTGGTCCTCAATCGTGATCTGCCCGGCCCAGCGTCGCATGAACGCCGCCTCCCCGGCCGCATCCGTGATCCCCGCGACCCACGCCCGCCGCGCCGGGCTCTCCGGCGCCGCGGCGCCCGACCGCTCCGCCGCGTCCGCGCAGCGCAGCATCGACGGCACGGCCGTGGGCGGCCGTTGCCGGCAGATCTCCAGCACCGTCCGATCATCCTTGTCGACCGCCAGCGCCTCCTGCAGCCGCCGGCTGAGCAACGCCTGCTGCGGCCAATCCGGGCTGTCCGCCATGAACGCCGCGATCTCCGCCGCCCGCGCGCCCCCGGGCGTCAGCAACCGGTAGTACAGCACCAGCTTGCGCACCAGCGGATCAGGCTCCGCTGCGGCAAGCGCGCCGGCCTGGACCCAGTTATCCGCGCGGATCGCGGCGAGCAGCGCGTCGGCGCAGGCAGGACGGACAACGGCGAACACGCCCGACACCACCAGGAGCAGACGTATGCCCGCGAAGGCCGACAGCATGATCGACCCGCCCGGCCGCGCGCTACGCGGCGTGCCGCGGCGACTGGCCCGGCGCGTCCGCGCACAGCCGGTTCGCGAGTTCGAGCAGTCCCCCGATCGCTTCTGCGGTGCGCTGGGGTGTCGCGGCGCCCTCGAAGACCTGTTTTCTGACCAAGGCCGCCTCATCGAGGGTCTTCAGCGCGTGCGTTGGAATAACGCCCTGCACGACGAGTTCTTCCGCGTTCCTCGCCGACGAGTCTTGCACCTTCAGATGGTTCGCGACCGCGACCTCGGTAAGCAGCTGTTCCACCAGGGCCAGCGCAGACAGGTGCGCGAGGTCCAGCAGTCCCGCATCCATGGCCCGTCTAAGCTCGTGCGTGAACGTCCGCATCACGTCGGCAGATACGTGGGTCTGAAGGGCCGGAGCGCGGACTGTCACCAACTCGAACCGCCAACCGGGCTGGCGGGCGACCCGTTCGGCAATCTCGACCATATCGTTGGCGCCGCGGACCTTGTCGCCGCGTTTCACCTGGATCACGACATTGTCCGATGCGCTCTCCGCGATCAGGTCGGGCCTGGTCTGGTCCAGGAACGAAGGCACCGCGCCGCCACGGTCCGGAAACTCGACGCGGTACCCCTCCCGCCTGTATCGGCGGGCAAGCGACCGCACCTTGCGACGCTCGACCGTGTCGGCACTTTTCGTCATCAACTCAACTCCTTCCGCGGCGTGTGATGGTTGACGCGTATCCAGACGAACTGTCCTCCGCTGACGAAGGCGGCGGCGAGCACGGGCGACATGTAGCGTACGACATATGGCGCCGCGATGTCGCGCCATTCGGCATGCAGGAGCGCGACCTGACCGTCGCCGTCGTAGATGACGCCCTGGAGGGCGTCGAGGATCGGTTTAGCCACATTGTCCCGGTCGCGCCTCTGCTTCTCGCTGAACTCGGAAATCCGAACCTCGACCATCCCCGTTTCGGTCGTCGTCACACCCGACAATGCGATGGCGGCCGCCTGGCGAACCCGTTGTTTCCACTCGGCCAGCAGACCGCGGTTTTTCGCTCGCGCCGATAGGGCAGGGCCGTCGACCGTGAACTCGACAATGCACTGCATGACCATCTGCCGCGATGACGGCGCTACCGGTCTGCGGCCCACGGTATGCTGCTCTCCATGCAAAGCGTTTCCCATTGCGCCCCGATGGTCATAATGTGCGCTCCCCGCGGCGGCCATACCGCGTCGGCGGCAGGCTGGAGGCAGCGTCATGTTCAAGGGTTCGCTCGTCGCCCTCATCACCCCGATGCGGGCCGACGGCAGCATCGATGAGGCCGCGTTCTCCGCCTTCGTCGACTGGCAGGTCGGGCAGGGCACCGACGGCATCGTGCCCGTCGGCACCACCGGCGAAAGCCCGACCCTCACCCATGCCGAACACTGCCGCATCGTCGAACTCGCCGTCGAAGCCGCCGCCGGCCGCGTCCCCGTCATCGCCGGCACCGGCTCAAACAGCACGGCCGAGGCCGTCTCGTTGACCAAGCACGCAAAGGCCGCCGGCGCCGACGCCGCCCTCGTCGTCACGCCCTACTACAACAAGCCCACCCAGGCCGGTCTCGAGCTGCACTACACCGCCATCGCCGACGCCGCCGACCTGCCCATCATCATCTACAACATCCCCAGCCGCAGCGTCGTCGACATGAGCGTCGAGACCATGGCCCGGCTCGCCCAGCACCGGAACATCGTCGGCGTGAAGGATTCCACTGCGAACCTCGCCCGCCCGCTGCACCAGAAGCGCGCCTGCGGCCCGGATTTCGTCCAGCTTTCCGGCGAGGACCACACCCGCCTCGCCTTCCTCGCCGCCGGCGGCCACGGCTGCATCAGCGTCACCGCAAACGTCGCCCCCGCTTTGTGCAGCGCCATGCACCGCCACTGGGCGGAAGGCGAGATCGAGGCCGCGATGGCGATCCAGGAGCGCCTGCTGGACCTGCACGACGCGATGTTCGCGGAAACCAGCCCCGCTCCCGTGAAATACGCCGCAAGCCTCATCGGCCACGGCACCGACCACTGCCGCCTGCCGATGGCGCCCGTCAGCGAGCCGGTGCGCGCGCAGATCCGCGCCGCCATGACAGGGGCTGGCCTGCTGAACTGATGGCCGAACCCAAGAAGAAATCCGGCCTGATCAGCCACGGCATCGCCGCCCAGAACCGCAAGGCCCGCTTCGACTACACCATCAAGCAGACGATGGAAGCCGGCGTCGTGCTCAAGGGCCCCGAGGTCAAATCCCTCCGCCACGGCCGCGCCACCCTCACCGAGGCCTGGGCCGGCGAACGGGACGGCGAGCTGTTCCTGTTCAACTGCTACATCCCGGAATACCAGGGCGGCATCCTCTCGCGCTTCGAGCCCCGCGCCCCCCGCAAGCTGCTGCTGAAGAAGAAGCAGATCGACACCCTGCTCGGCGCCGCCACGCGGGACGGCATGTCCCTCGTCCCGCTCGACATCCACTTCAACGAGCGTGGCATGGCGAAGGTCCTCCTCGGCATCGGCGAAGGCCGCAAGAAGCAGGACAAGCGCCACGCCATCGCCGCCCGCGACTGGCAGCGCGACAAGGCCCGCCTGATGCGCGGCGAAAAGGGCTGACCAACCCATAGGGGATGCACGATGCGTAGCCTCGCCGTCACGCTCCTGCTGCTGCTCGGGGCCTGCGCCGCCCCCCGCATCGAAGCGTCCCAGCCCGGCCCCGCCGGCCCGCCCGACGGGCCGGCGCGGCAACAGACCCACATGATCCCCGCCCCCCAGCCAGACGGCACCCAGGCGATGCTGCTCGGCCGCGTCTGCCGGCCCGTCGGCGAACGCCCGGCCCGCGTCGTCGTCATCGCCCACGGCTCCCCCCCGCTCGCCAGCGCCCGGCCCGGCATGCAGTTGACCTCCTGCGAGTCGGAGGCGGTGCGGTGGTTCCTCGACCGGGGCTACCTGGTCGCCTTGTCCCTGCGCCGGGGCTATGGCGGGACCGGCGGCGCCTATGCCGAAACCTCGGGCGACTGCTCCGTCGACGCGTACGAGCGTGCGGCCCGCGAATCGGCGCGCGACGTGGCGGCGACCGTCGCCTACGCCCTGTCGTTGCCGCAGGCCCGGCGGGACGGCGCCATCGTCGTGGGCCAGTCCGCCGGCGGCTGGGCGGCGATGGGCCTGGACAGCGTCCCGCATCCCGGCGTGGCCGCGCTCGTCAGCATGGCGGGCGGGCGCGGCGGCCATTCCGGCAACCGGCCGCACAACAACTGCCGCCCCGAGAACCTGGCCGCCGCCGCCGGCCGCCTGGGCCGGACCGCGACCACGCCCATGCTGTGGGTCTACACCGCCAACGACACGTATTTCTCGCCCACCATCGCGGCGGCGCTGCACCGCGCCTTCACCGAGGCAGGCGGCAAGGCGCGTATCGTCGCGCTGCCGGGCTTCGAAGAGGACGGGCACCGCTTGTTCTTCGGGCGCGGAGGATCAGCTGTGTGGGGGCCGCTGGTCGAGCGGTATCTGGCGGAACAGGGGGCCATATGACCATCACACGGCGGGCGGCAGTGCTGGGCGCAGCGGGACTGGCGGTGGCGGCCGGGCCGGAACCCGGTCCCGCCTGGCAGTTCTCGATGCCCTCCATCGACGAGGGCACGCTCGACTTCGCCACCTTCCGCGGCAAGGTCCTGCTGGTCGTCAACACCGCCAGCTTCTGCGGCTACACCCCGCAGTATACCCAGCTCGAAGCGCTCCATCGCGGCCTCGGCCCACGCGGCTTCGCCGTCATCGGTATCCCCAGCCAGGATTTCGGCCAGGAAAATGACAGCAACGGCGCCGTGAAGGACTTCTGCGAGCTGACCTACGGCGTTGATTTCCCGATGTCGGGCATCAGCCACGTGCGCGGTCCCGACGCGGCGCCCTTCTACAAATGGGTCCGCGCCCAGACCCGGTGGGAGCCGCGCTGGAACTTCTTCAAGGTGCTGATCGGCCGCAACGGCGCCATCCTCGGCACCTTCGGCTCCGACGACGAGCCCGCAGCCGGCCGCCTGCGCCAGGCGATCGACGCCGCCATCGGGTGACGCACGCCCATCCGGGAGACAAGGGCTCTGCCCCAGACCCGGTGATTTAGTAACGGATTTCAAAGGCTCGCCTTTGATGGGATTCCAAGGGGCAACGCCCCTTGGCTTTGAGCCCCGGCCCAACGCAAATCAGTTGCCGAAGGCGATCAGGCGCAACTGCGTGGCGCGCATGGCCTCGGTGGCCTGCGCCGCTTCGATGATGGCGGGGCGTATCGCTTGGGCGTTCTGCGCCATCACGGCGTCGGCGGCCGCCCGGTCCGCCATGTGGATCACGCCGGTGACGCAGACGATCAGGCCGAGCCAGACGGCGAGGGTGAGGGCGATGGGTTCCATCGGCTGCGGATCCCGGTGGGAGTGGCGGTCCTGCATCCCTGCCTCCATGCGATCGTCGTATTCGACAACGAAGCAATGAACGACGGGTTACGTCCAGAGGTTTTTTGTGCAGTGCACAAAATTGTCAATTTGGCGCGAACGGGACCTTCAGGTTGAAGCCGGCGCCCGGCTTGACCCGCCGCTCCTGCTCGGCCTGCGCCGTCGACCCGCGCGAGTAGCCTTCCCCGCGATACGTGTCGCTCCGGGTGAAAAGGCTCGGCGCAAGGCTGGGCGCGCTGCTGGCGCGGGGCCCGGTAGGGCCCTCGACATCGCGGTTCGGGAGTGGGGCCGGCTCGAACGGCGAAGCAGGGGGCGTGGTGGCAAACGGGCGGGCCGGAACGGGCAGCAGCGTGCCGGGATTGGCGGGGACCTGCAGGCTCAGCGGGCGCTGCTGCGCGGCGGCGGGTAGGCCGAGAAGCAGGAATGCGAGCACGAGGCGGGTCATGACGCGGTCGCGATCAGCCGATCGACGCCACGGGGGTCGCTGGGCGGGTTGGTGGCGGGGATGCCCGGCCGCGCCCCGGCCAGGGCGCGCCACGCATCGAGCGCCCAGCGGACCGACGGGAACGCGAGCTCGTCCCACGGAATGTCGTCCCAGGCAAACAGGCGGACATCGAGGCTTTCGGGCCCGGCAGCGAAGCGCGGCGGCCCGTCGAAGCGGGCGAGGAACAGGATCTGGACCTGGCCGATACGGCTGATGCTGTAGATCGCGAGGGTGCCGTCGATCGCGATCCGGGCCTCGGCTTCTTCCCAGGCCTCGCGCATCGCGCCTTCCTCGACGGTTTCGAGCAGCTCCATGTACCCCGCGGGTAGGGTCCAGAAGCCCCTTCGCGGTTCGATGGCCCGGCGGCACAACAGCACCTGGCCGTCGTGCACGACCACGGAGCCGGTCACGATCTTGGGGTTCTGATAATCCACGAAGCCGCATCGCGTGCAAACGGCACGCTCCAGCGTGTCCCCGTCCGGGATGCTGCGGGCAAAGCTCGGCATGGCAGAATCTTGGGTTATCGGGTGCTTCGGATCAAGTGACATGACGATCTCGGCATCACGCCGTTTGCGCCTGTTGCACGCCAAACTCGGTTTCCATGGTTTCGCGCATCAGGAACTTCTGCATCTTGCCGGTGACGGTCATGGGGAACGCGTCGACGAAGCGGACGTAGCGCGGGATCTTCTGATGGGCGATCTTGCCGCGGCAGAAGCCCTGGATCTCGGCCTCGGTCAGCGTCGCGTCGGGGCGCAGCTTGATCCAGGCACACAGCTCCTCGCCGAACCTGTCATCGGGGACGCCGAAGACCTGGACGTCCAGGATGGCGGGGTGGGTATAGAGGAACTCCTCGACCTCGCGGGGATACACGTTCTCGCCACCGCGGATCACGACGTCCTTGATGCGCCCAACGATGTTGCAGAAACCCTCGTCGTCGATGGTGGCCAGGTCCCCGGTATGCATCCAGCGGGCCTGGTCGATGACGCCCTCGGTGCGGGCCTTGTCGCCCCAGTATCCCAACATGACGCTGTATCCGCGGGTGCACAGCTCGCCCGGGGTGCCCCGGGGAACGATCCTCCCGTCGGCGTCGATCACCTTCACCTCGAGGTGGGGATGGACGCGGCCCACGGTGCTGACCCGGCGCTCCAGCGGGTCGTCGGCCGAGCTTTGGAAGCTCACGGGGCTCGTTTCGGTCATCCCGTAGCAGATCGTGATCTCGTCCAGGTGCATGCGGTCGACGGCGCGTCGCATCACCTCGATGGGGCAGGGGGAGCCGGCCATGATCCCCGTTCGGAGCGAGGTGAGGTCGAAACGCTCGAACTCCTTGTGTTCGAGCTGGGCGATGAACATGGTGGGAACGCCGTGAAGGCCGGTGCAGCGTTCGGCAGCGACCGTTTCAAGGACGGCGAGCGGGTCGAACCCTTCGCCCGGATAGACCATGGCTGCCCCATGGGTGGTGCAGGCGAGGTTGCCGAGGACCATGCCGAAGCAGTGATAAAGCGGGACGGGAATGCAGAGGCGGTCGTTCTCGGTAAGCCGCATCGCGTCGCCGATGAACAGGCCGTTGTTGAGGATGTTGTGGTGGGTGAGGGTGGCGCCCTTGGGCGCACCCGTGGTGCCGCTGGTGAACTGGACGTTGATGGGATCGTCGAACTGCAGCAGCGGCTGGAGCCGGGCGAGCTGTTCCACGTGTTCGGCGGTCGCGCGGGCGGGGACGTCGTCGAAGGGGATGGCGCCGGGACTGCGGCCGCCGATCTGGATGACGATCTCGAGCGTGGGCAGGCGGACGGATTTGAGATGGCCCGGGGTGCTCGCCGGGAGTTCGGGGGCGAGCTCGGTCAGCAGGGCGATGTAGTCGCTGGTCTTGAAGCGCGTGGCGGTGATGAGCGCGCGGCAGCCGACGAGATTGAGGGCGAATTCCAGCTCGACCAGGCGATAGGCCGGGTTGATGTTGACGAGGATGATGCCCGCCTTGGCCGTGGCGAACTGGGTGACGACCCATTCCGCGTTGTTGAGCGACCAGATGCCGACGCGGTCGCCCCGTTGCAGGCCCAGCGCCAGAAGCCCGGCGGCGAACGCCTCCGCTCGGTGCACAAGCTCCTGATAGGTCCATCGGATGGACTGGCTGCGCACGATGAGGGCCGGGTTGTGCGGAAAGCGGGCGGCGGTGCGGTCGAGGTTCTGGCCCAGGGTTTCGCCCAGCAGGGGGGTGGTCGTGGCGCCGTGGACGTAACTCGGAGCCGAACGGGGCGACGTGGTCATTGGGCGTGTCCGACCTTATTATCCCGGTGAAGAAAAAGGATTACGCCGGTGTCCGCAAGCCTGTCGAACCGCCCGCCTTCGCTCAACTTCGACCTGGGGGAGAGTGCGGACATGCTGCGGGAGAGCGTCGCGGCGTTCGCGGCGGACGAGATTGCGCCGCGGGCGGCGGCGATCGACCGGGACAATGACTTCCCGGCGGATCTGTGGGCGAAGATGGGCGCCCTGGGCGTGCTGGGGGTGACGGTCGAGGAGGAGTATGGCGGGGCGGGGATGGGCTACCTCGAACACTGTGTCGCGATGGAGGAGATCAGCCGGGCCAGCGCCAGCGTCGGCCTGAGCTATGGGGCGCACAGCAACCTCTGCGTGAACCAGATCCGCAAGAACGGGACCGAGGCGCAGAAGCGGCGCTACCTGCCGGGACTGGTAACCGGGGCAGCGGTGGGCGCGCTGGCGATGAGCGAGTCCGGCGCCGGGTCGGACGTGGTCTCGATGCGGTTGCGGGCGGAGAAGCGGGGCGAGCGCTATGTGCTGAACGGCACGAAGATGTGGATCACGAACGGGCCGGAGGCGGACACCCTCGTCGTGTATGCGAAGACGGACCCGGCGGCCGGCGCGCGCGGGATCACGGCCTTCCTGATCGAGAAGGGGTTCCCGGGCTTCCGGTGCGCGCAGAAGCTGGACAAGCTGGGCATGCGCGGAAGCAACACCGGGGAGCTGGTGTTCGAGGACGTGGAGGTCCCCGAGGAGAACGTGCTGGGCGGCGAGGGGCGCGGGGTGAACGTGCTGATGTCGGGGCTGGACTACGAGCGTGCGGTGCTGGCGGCCGGGCCGCTGGGGATCATGCAGGCGTGCATGGACGTGGTGGTGCCGTACATCCACGAGCGTAAGCAGTTCGGGCAGGCGATCGGCGAGTTCCAGCTGATGCAGGGCAAGATCGCCGACATGTACGTGACGCTGAACGCGTCGAAGGCGTACGTGTACGCCGTGGCGAAGGCATGCGACCGCGGGGAAACGAGCCGCAAGGACGCCGCCGGCGCGATCCTCTACGCGGCGGAGCGGGCGACGTGGATGGCGCTGGAGGCAATCCAGGTGCTGGGCGGCAACGGGTATGTGAACGACTACCCGACGGGGCGGTTGCTGCGGGACGCGAAGCTGTACGAGATCGGGGCGGGGACGAGCGAGATCCGGCGGATGCTCATCGGGCGGGAGCTGTTCCGCGAGACGGTTTGAACTGTGCCGGGCGGACCGGCCGGATCGACCGGCCCGCCTCGGCGTTCAGGCGAAGATGCGCCGCACGGCCCGGGACAGGCCGGACGTGCGGTCCTCGATGGTTTCGCGCATATCGTCCGCAAAGCGGCGGCCGGACCTCGTGACCGTCGACGGGTCGGGAAGGCGGGACCGGAGTTCCTCGGCCGTGCGGCGCGCCTGCCTCGCCCCGGTACTGGTGTAGTCGGAGACGTCGTCGGCGTCGGGCAGCCGGGCTTGCAGGGTCCGGGCCGTGTGGCGCGCTGCCACACGGCCCCGCTCGGCAGCGGCGGCGATGTCGACCTCGGGCAACCGGGCACGGGCCTGTTCGGCGAGGTGCCCGGCATAAGCCATCCCCCGCCCCAGCGTCTGCCGGCCCTGGTCCATCAGGTAGTCGCGGTTCTCGATGATGGTGGCGCGGCCATGGTCCAGGCGTTCGGACAGCGGCGGCCCCTGCTCGATGACGACCTCGTCGCGCCAGGGGGAGACCAGCCGGGTCCCAAGGTCGGTGAGCACGCCGAACACGGCATGGGTGGCGGCGCCACGGGCATGGTCGCGGACGGGATAGCTCAGCGGATTGCCCGCCGTGCCCATCGCGGTGTTGCCGATCTCGTCCTTCAGCACGAACATCGCGAGGCCGAACGCCGCGCCCCGGCCCGTGGCGACAGCAGGGGACATGCCGCGCATGAGCCCATACAGCGCGCCGAACGCGGCGGCGATGCCATAGTGGATCGTGTGGCCGGCCGGGTTGTCCCGGGGATTGCCGATATCGACGCCGACGGAGTCCGCGGCGCGCTTGGCCAGGACGTGGGCGGGGTCCATCCCGCCGGGTCGGGCGGCCTCGGTCTTGCGGATGCTGGCGCGGCTGCCCTTGCGGTAGATGGCCTGGTCCAGCTTGTCGGCGACCCAGATCGCCGCAATCCCCGCGATGGCGCCCCCCGCGATGTCGCGTGCGACGCTGCCCGACGTGTATCGTCCCATGTTGTGCTCCCGTGGTCTGCTGGGGAGAGAACCGGGGTCGGGGCCGGTGGTTCCCTGCCGGCAGCGTTGCGGGCGGGGACGGTCGGCTTTGCGGCTTCGGCTTGGTCGCAGGGCCGGATCGGGGCGGTGGCTTATCCCAGCGTGAACACCTCGTGCACCGCCGACTGCACCGCGCCGCCCGTCACCGCGCCGCCGCCTGCCACATAGACGGCACCGCCCAGTGTCGCCGCGCCCACGGCGTGGCGGGGCGTCAGCATGGGGGCGTGGCTCAGCCAGGTGTCGGCGCCCGGGTCGTAGCTTTCCATCTGGCCGAAGACCTTGGCCTGGGTGATCTGGCCGTTGGCGACCACCCCGGCCTCGCCGCCCATCGCGAACAGCCGGCCCTGGTATTCCACCAGGCCGTGGCCCGAGCGCGGCGTCGGGAGAGGCGCCCGAAGCTCCCAGGTGTTGCGGTCGGGGAAGAACACGTGGTGCAGGCCGGTGTTGTACTCGAACGTGTTGAACCGGCCGCCGATGACGTGGATGCGTCCGCCGATCGCGACGCAGCCGACGTGGTCCCGGGCGGCGGGCAGGGCCTTTCGCAAGGTCCAGGCGTCGGTGGCCGGGTCATACATCTCGTGCCAGCCGATGCTGGACCGTTCCTCCTTCGGCGACGACGCGCCGCCGATCAGGTGGATGCGACCATCGAGCGCGACGGCGGCGGCGGCGCCCCGGGGGCGGGGCAGGGGGGCGATCTCGGTCCAGCGGTCGGTCGCGATGTCATACGCGTGGGCGTCGGTGACGGGCGCCGTGTTCTGCTCGGTGAAGCCGCCCAGGGCAAAGAGCCTTCCGGCCGTGGCGATGACGGCGACGTGGTTGAGGCCGCGCGGCAGGGGGGCGGCAATCAGCCAGCGGTCGGCGCCGGGGTCGTACACGTGGTGGTAGGTGCGATCGACCCGGCCCTCGCCGTAGCCGCCCACCACGTGCAGCCGGCCGGCCCAGGCGGTGCCCCACGCCATCTCGCTGCGGGGGACCGGCAGGGCGGCGCGGGCCTCCCACCGTCCGGGCGGGCCGGGGGGCGCCGGGCTGTCGGTGACGCGCTGGGCGGTTTCGTCGGGCATGAGGTGGCCGACCATGGCGCCGCTGGGGCGGAGCCGCGCGAAGGGTTCGGGGGACGGCGCGGCGGGCGTCAGCGCCGGGTGATGCTGGGCAAGCGCCGGCGTGGCCAGCAGCGTGGCGGCGCCGGTCAGGGCGGCACGGCGGTTCAAGAGGCGCATGGGTCGGCTCCTGCTTCGAATTTCGTGCGAATGTACCATCCAATCGGCCGCTCACGAAGTATCTGATCGAGACACGATGTGAGGACGACCCCATGCACGCCATGACATCCGCGTTCCCGTTGGCCGCCGCCGTCCTGCTGGGGGCGGTTCCGGCGCAGGCGCAGGAGCCGATCGCCGTGCCCATCGTCGCGGCGCAGCGCACCGCCGCCGGCAATCCGGCCGGGGTGCGGTCCAGCAACGCGAAAGGCATCTGCGTCAAGGGCAGCTTCACGCCGAGCGCCGGGGCCGCCGCGCTGTCGAAGGCGCCGTTCTTCGCACAGGCGACGCCGTTCACCGGCCGGTTCGCGATGGGCGGCGGCAACCCGAAGATCGCGGATACGGTGAAGGGGGCGACACGCGGCTTCTCGATCCGGTTGGAGCATTCGGCCGGGGAGACGTCGCTGCTGTTCATCTCGACGCCGATGTTCCTGGCGCGCACGCCGCAGCAGATGCTGGATTTCCTGACGGTCCGCCTGCCCGGGCCGGGCGGACAGCCGGACGCGGAGAAGATCCGCGCGTTCAGCGCCGCCAACCCGAACACGCTGGCGCAGGGCGCCTACCTGGCGTCGCATCCGGTTCCCGCGAGCTTTGCCGGCATCAACTCCTGGGCGGTGCAGGCCTACACGCTGACGAACGCGAAGAACGAGGCGACGGTCGTCAAGTTCAAGACGGTCCCGCAGGCCGGGACGCTCGACCTGACCGAGGAGGAGGTGAAGGCGAAGCCCGCCGATTTCTACGCGGCCGACCTGAAGGACCGGCTGGCGAAGGGTGCCGTGGGGTTCGACCTCGTGGCGATCATCGGGCAGTCGGGTGACGTGACGAACGACAGCACCGCGACGTGGCCGGAGGAGCAGCGCCGGGCCGTGAAGCTGGGTGTGATCGCGGTGAAGGAGATCGTGCCGGACGCCACCTGCAACGCATTCACGTTCGACCCGGTGTCGGTGCCGCCGGGCATTGCGGGCCCGGCGGATGACCCGATGTTCGAGATACGGTCGCTGGCGTATGCGGTCTCGTTCGGGGGCCGCCAGTAGAACCCTCCCCTCTACCCGCAGGGTGACCTCATCGGAGGCGGGACGCGGCCGAACAGCCCTCTCCCTCCTGCGGGAGAGGGAAAAAGACGATCAGGCCGCGCGCATCGTTTGCAGGAACTCGGTCATCTCGGCCGAGAGTTGGCTGGTGCGGCCGGAGAGCAGCGTGGCCGCGCCCGCGACCTCCGACGCCGCGGTGCCGGTGTCCATGGCGGAGCGGCTGACCTCGGAGATGTTGTCCGTCACCTGACGCGTGCCGGTTGCCGCCTGGTGGACGTTGCGGGCGATCTCGGACGTAGCGCTGCCCTGTTCGCTGACCGCGGTGGCTATGCTGCCGGAGATGGTGCTCACCTCCTCGATCGTGGCGACGATGCCGCGGATCGCCGTCACCGCCTCGGCCGTGGCGCCCTGGATGGCACGGATCTGCTCGCCGATCTCGTCCGTCGCGCGGGCGGTCTGGCTGGCGAGGTTCTTCACCTCGCTGGCCACCACGGCGAAGCCCTTGCCGGCGTCGCCGGCGCGCGCGGCCTCGATCGTCGCGTTCAGGGCCAGCAGATTCGTCTGGCCCGCGATGCTGGCGATCAGGCCGACGACGTCGCCGATCTTCTGCGCGTTCTCGGCCAGCATGCCCACGACCTTGTCGGTGTGACGCGCGTCCGTCGCAGCCTTGCCGGTGACGGTCGATGACCGGGCGACCTGGCGCGTGATCTCCTCGATCGAGGTCGAGAGCTGTTCGGCCGCGGCGGCGACCGTCTGCACGTTCACGCTCGCCTCCCCCGCCGCCGCGGCCACGGCGCTCGCGCGGTCGTTGGTCTGCCCGGCCGTCTGCGTCAGCGATGCCGACGTCTGTTCAAGCTGCGACGCGGCCCCCGTCAGATGCTGCATCAACTGGCTCACCTTGCCCTCGAACCCGTCGGCGATCCGGGCGAGCGCGGCCTTGCGATCGATCTCGGCCTGCATCAGCGGCTGGATGTCGACCAGGGACCCGCACGCGCGGCGCGGCTTGCCGGCGCTGTCCCGCACCACGCCGCCGGTCGCGCGGAACCAGCGGTAGGACCCGTCCTTCATCCTGAGGCGATAGGTCGTGTCGTAGCTGTCCGTCCCATGCAGGCGGTTCAACGCGCCCATGAAGGCGGCAAAGGTCTTGTCGACGTCATCGGGGTGGAGCCGGTCGGACCAGGACTGGACGACGTCGGGGAACTCGGCGGCGCTGCTGAAGCCGCACAGGCGGCGGAACTCCGCCGACCAGGTCCAGCGCGCCTTCGCGTGCATGGGATCGCCCTCATGCAGGATCGCGTCCCACAGGCCGACGCCCGCGTGGCTGCCCAGGATGTCCAGCCACTCCGACTTTTCGGCCAGCGCGGACGACGCGCCCTTCCCGAACAACATGCGTTTGCCTCCCGTGGGTTCGGCGGGCATTGAAGCGTGGAATGATGAAGCAATCGTTGTGACGGACGTGATGGACGCCGTGCGGCTTGCCCTGGCCCTGCTGCTGGCGGGCGACCCGGCGCTGCTGCGGATCGTCGCGCTCTCGCTGGCCGTCAGCGGCGCGGCCTCGTTCGCGGCGGCGGTCATCGGGCTGCCGGCCGGGGCGGCGCTGGCGGCATACCGATTTCCCGGGCGGCGGGCGGTGGTGCTGCTCGCGAATGCGCTGCTGGGGTTGCCGCCCGTGGTCGTGGGCCTGGCGTTGTACCTGATGTTGTCGCGGGCCGGGCCGCTGGGCGGGCTGGGGCTGCTGTTCACGCCCGCGGCGATGGTTGCCGCGCAGTTCATGCTCGCGCTGCCCATCGTCGTGGCGCTGTCGCACCGGGCCATGACGGCGGTGTGGCGGGAATACGGCGACGACCTGCTGGTGTCCGGCGCCACGCGGCTGCGCGCGCTGCCGCATCTGCTCGCGATCGGACGGCGGGAGGCGCTGACGGCGGCGCTGGCGGGATTCGGCCGCTCGATCGCGGAGGTCGGCGCCATCCTGATCGTGGGCGGCAACATCGCGGGCTACACCCGCACGATGACGACCTCGGTGGTGCTCGAGACCAGCAAGGGCAACCTCGTGCTTGCCCTGGCGCTGGGCCTGGTATTGATCGGGATCAGCGTCGTCGTGAGCGCCGGGGCGTTCCTGGCCGAGGCGCGGACCGGGGGATCGAGATGAAGCTGTCGCGGGGCTGGCTGATTGCCGGATTGGGCGCCGTCACCTTGACCGTGGCATCGCTGGGGCCGGTTGCGGCGGCGGAGCAGACGATCGTGCTCGCGTCGACGACCTCGGTCGAGAACAGCGGCCTGCTGGCGTTCCTGCTGCCGCGCTTCGAGCGTGAGACGGACATCGCCGTCCGCGTGATCGCCCAGGGCACCGGCCAGGCGCTGGCGACGGCGGCGCGCGGCGATGCGGACCTGGTCCTGGTGCACGACCCGGAGGCGGAGGACGCGTTCATGGCGGCCGGCCACGGCGCGACGCGGACCGAGGTCGCCTGGAACGACTTCGTCGTCATCGGACCCGCCGCGGACCCGGCGCGGATCGCCGGCACCGTCGACGTCCTGGCGGCGCTGAAGGCGATCGCGGCCAAGCGCGCGCCCTTCGTCTCCCGCGGCGACCGCAGCGGGACGGACGCGCTGGAGAAGCGGCTGTGGAAGGCCGCGGGACTCGACCCGGCCGCGTTCGGCGCGTGGTACCGCGACATCGGCGGCGGCATGGGGGCGGCGTTGAACGCGGCATCCGGCATGGGCGCCTACACGCTGTCGGACCGTGGCACATGGTTGGGGTTCGGGCGCAAGGCTGACTTGCGGGTGGTGTCGGAGGGGGACCGGCGGCTGCTGAACCGATACGACGTCATCCTGCTGGACCCGGTCAGGCACAACCAGGCGAAGCATGCGCCGGCGCGACGCTTCGCGGAGTGGCTGGCGGGCCCGGCCGGGCAGGCGGCGATCGGGTCGTACGAGTTGGCCGGGCAGCGGGCGTTCCACCCCGCGGCCGACCCGAAGCCGTAGAGCGGGTTCCGATCAGACAGCCTCGTCTGATCGGAGGTTCCGCGTTCTTCATCACGGCTACTCGCCGGACAGCTCGCGCCGGCGCTTCTCCAGCTCCTCGCTGTAGCGGCGGAGCGCGTATTGCTCGGTCAGCACGCCGATCACGCGCATGGTCTCGGCGCTGTCGACGACGGCCAGCTCGTCGCTCTCCGCGGTCTCGAACATCTGGACGGCCTCCTTGATGCTCATCTGCGGCAGCAGCACGATCTTGCGGTGGTGCACGACCTCGGACAGCGTCGTCTTGTCCTCGGGCGCCGCGTGGGCCTCGGAGGTGGCGAGGATGCCGGCATACCGCTCGTTGCCATCGACGGCGACCACCCGCGCGACGCTGCCGAGCGCGAAGCTGCGCCGGAACGTGTCGAGCGTCATGTCGATGGGAACGCGGCGGAACTCGCGCCGCATCATCCGCCCCACGGTCAGGTTGCGCATCCAGCCGACGTCGACGGCGCTGCGGATGGCCTCGCCGCGCAGGTGGAAGCGCCAGGTGGCGAAACTGTAGCCGAAGGTGCGGCGGACGGTGATGGCGGACACGACGCTGGCCGCGAGCACGGCGACGGTCATTGGCAGCGATCCCGTGCTTTCCAGCGCCAGGAACGCCATGGTCAGCGGTCCGCCCACGACCGCGACCGCCAGCGCGCTCATGCCCACCAGCGCGCAGACGACGGCCGGCAGCGCCTGCACCACCGTGACGAGCCCCAGCACCCCCGCGAACAGCTTGCCGACCAGCGCGCCCAGGAACAGCGAGGCGAAGAACAGCCCCCCGCGAAAGCCGGAGCCGATGCTGACGGCCGAGGCGACCGATTTCAGCACGATCAGCAACGCGATGTGCTGCAGCGAGTACGGCGCGTCGAGCGCGATCCGCATGGCGCTATGGCCGGAGGACATGACGGCGGGGGTGACGAGCGCGAGCGTCCCGACCAGCAGGCCGCCCATCGCGGGCCGCAGCCAGCCCGGGACCCGGCTGCGGCGGAACAGGTCCTCCACCACCGTCACGCCGCGCATGATGGCGATGCCGCCCAGCGCGCAGATCATGCCGAGCGCCAGGATGGGCACGTAGTCGATCGCCTCGATGGCAGTCGGGATGCGGATGTCGAACTCGCCGGCGCCCCCGGTCAGGATGCGGCTGATCGAGACGGCGCAGATGGCGGCGGCGATCACGGGCGCCAGGGTCGCGAGGGAGTAGGTGCCGATCACCAGCTCGAACGCATAGAAGGCGCCGGTGAAGGGGGCGTTGAAGGCGGCGGCGATGGCCCCCGCGGCGCCGCACCCCACGAGCAGGCGCAGATCCGTGCGGCGCAGGCGGAAGGCGTAGCCGAGGCGGGAGGCGAGCGCGGAGCCGATCTGGGCATACCCGGCCTCGAGGCCCACCGACGCGCCGACCCCGTTCGACCAGACGGTCTGCCCGACGACGACCAGGCTGTCCTTCAACGACAGGCGGCCCCCGTACAGCGCGTTCGCCTCGATCGGGTCGATGGCCCGGCGCGGCCACCACCGCGCCAGCATCCAGTACGAGATGCCGAGCGCCAGGCCACCCAGCGTGGGCACGGCGATGGCGAGAACCGGGGAGATCGCGGGCATCGCGGACAGGTATTCGCCCCGGCCGAGCTTGAAGAACACGCGGTGCATGAGCTGCGCCGCCTCGGCCATGGCGACCACGATGCCGCCCGCGGCGAGGCCAACCGCGGCTGCCAGGACGACCAGCCATATCTCGTCCGCCCGCACCATGGCGCGGAGCGTCTGCGGCACCTGGGCCACCATCTCGTCCCAGGGGCTGCGCACACGCGCCGCCAGCGCGGGCCCCGCGATGGGTGGGCTGCTGCTGCTGGGCGGAGGCGACATGGGCGGGTTGGCCGGTTGGGGACAGGGCGCCCGCCATTCATGCGACCATGGCGGCGGCGGATCAATCCACCGATACGGCTTAAACGTGAAGATGCTGTAACGTTGGCGGGATCGCGCCGCCAATCGCCTAGGTTTTGACCACTTTGGGCGGCAGTTCGATGCGAATGCTCAATTCCTTGAGCTGCGCGGCCGTCACCTCGGACGGGGCGCCCATCATCAGGTCCTCCCCCTGCTGGTTCATCGGGAACAGGTTCACCTCGCGCAGGTTCGGCTCGTCGGCGAGCAGCATGACGATGCGGTCGATGCCGGCCGCCATCCCGCCATGCGGCGGCGCGCCGTAGCGGAAGGCGTTGAGCATGCCGCCGAACTGCTCCTCGACGGCGGTCGGGGGGTAGCCGGCGATCTCGAAGGCACGGAGCATGATCTCGGCCTTGTGGTTGCGGATCGCGCCGCTGCTCATCTCGTAGCCGTTGCACACGATGTCGTACTGGTAGGCGCCCAGCGTCAGCGGGTCCTTGGTGTTCAGCCCCTCCAGCTCGCCCTGCGGCATGCTGAACGGGTTGTGGCTGAAGTCGACGCGGCCGGTTTCCTCGTTCAGCTCGTACATCGGGAAATCGACGATCCAGCAGAAGCGGAAGGCGTCCTTCTCCACCAGCTCCAGCTCGTGGCCCAGGCGCAAACGGACGGCGCCGGCGAATTTCGGCGCCTCGTCCGGCTTGCCGGCGGCGAAGAAGACGGCGTCGCCGGGCTGGAGGTTGCAGGCGGCGCGGATGGACTCGACTCGGTCCGGCTCCAGGTTCTTGGCGATGGGGCCTTTGGCGCCGTCCGGGTCGAAGGCGATGTAGCCCAGGCCCCCGGCGCCTTCCGCGCGCGCCCAGTCGTTCAGCTTGTCGAAGAACCCGCGGGGCTTGGCGCCGGCGCCCGGGGCCGGGATGGCGCGGACGACGCCGCCGGCCGCCGCGATCCGCGCGAACAGCCCGAAGCCGGACCCGGCGAACGCCTGCGTCACGTCCCGGATCACCAGCGGGTTGCGGAGATCCGGCTTGTCGCTGCCGTAGTCGAGCATCGCCTGATGGTAGGGGATCCGGCGGAACGGCGCGCTGTCCACCGCGCGCCCGGCGGCGAACTCGGCAAAGACGCCCTGCATCACCGGTTCCATCGCGGCAAAGACGTCGTCCTGCGTCACGAAGCTCATCTCGACGTCGAGCTGGTAGAACATCAGCGTGCGGTCGGCTCGCCCGGCCTCGTCGCGGAAGCAGGGCGCGATCTGGAAGTACCGGTCGAAGCCCGCGACCATGCAGAGCTGCTTGAACTGCTGCGGCGCCTGCGGCAGCGCGTAGAACTTGCCGGGATGCAGGCGCGCGGGAACCAGGAAATCCCGCGCACCCTCGGGCGAGCTGACGGTCAGGATGGGCGTCTGGAACTCGTTGAACCCAGACGCGATCATGCGGCGGCGGATGCTGTCGATGACGTGGGCGCGCAGGATCATGTTCCGCTGCAGCTTCTCCCGCCGAAGGTCGAGGAAGCGGTAGCGGAGGCGGAGCTCCTCCGGATAGGTGTTCTCGCCCACGACCTGGAAGGGCAGCACGTCGGCGGCGGACTGGACGACGATGTCCTCCACCTGCAGCTCGATCTCCCCGGTCGGCAGGCGCGGGTTCACGGTGCCCGCGCTGCGCGGGACGACGCGGCCGGTGACGGTGACGACGCTCTCGACTCGCAGGCTGTCCGCGGTCTCGAACCCGGCCGTCCCCAGCGGCAGCACGCACTGGGTGATGCCGTAATGGTCGCGCAGGTCGATGAACAGCAGGCCGCCATGGTCGCGCTTGCTGTGCACCCAGCCGGAAAGCCGGGCCGTGGCGCCGGCGTCGGGGGCGCGGAGCGCGCCGCAGGTATGGGTGCGGTAGGCGTGCATGGGCGGCGGTCCTTCAGGCTGCGCGCACACACACCGGGGCGGGTTGTGGTGTCAAGGTTGTGGTGCCGGGGCCGGGCTGGAAGAATGGGGGATGGACCCGATCCACAACGAGCGCGTGAAGCTGACCGCAACGGCGCTGAACAACACGGCGATCGCGACGATCGTCACGGGGCTGATCGCGCCTGCCGCAAGCTATGGCTACGGCTTCGCCAACCTTCCGCCAGGGCCATTCTGGTGGATCATCGGGGCCGCTTGGCTTGTCGGGGGCGTTACCCTACATGTCGCCGGGCGGGTGGTTCTTGGGAGGCTTAGGCTATGAACAGCCTGGAGATCTATCTGGTCGTCGCGCCTTTGGTATTGGGTGCGCTCGGGCTCGGATTCGCATTGTGGTACGCGCGGGGCGGGCGGCCGAAGTAGCCGCGCGATCCCCTCCGGTTCACGTCCGCGCTTCCGCGTGCCATAACAACGCGATGCCCGCCAGCCAACGCGCCGCCCGCGCGCAGACGACCCTGCCCGAACCCGTCCTGGTCACCTCCGCGGCCCAGCTCGCCGCCCTGTGCGGCCGCCTCCGGCAGGAGCCCTGGGTCACCATCGACACCGAATTCATGCGGGAACGCACCTACTACCCCGAGTTGTGCGTCGTGCAACTCGCGGGCAGCGCCGACGTCGCCGTCGTCGACGCCCAGGCCCCGGGCATGGACCTGGCCCCGCTCGGCGGCCTGCTCGCGGACACCGCCGTGCTCAAGGTCTTCCACGCAGCCCGGCAGGATGTCGAAATCTTCCTCGAACTGTTCGGCGTCGTGCCCACACCGCTGTTCGACACGCAGATCGCCGCCATGGTCGCGGGCTTCGGCGACCAGGTGGGATACGACGCGCTCGTGCAGGCGCTCACGGGCGGCAGCATCGACAAGGCGCACCGCTTCAGCGACTGGTCCGCTCGCCCGCTCAGCGCCAGCCAGATCGCCTACGCCGCCGCCGACGTCACGCACCTCCGCGTCGTCTACGAGCGTCTGCGCGATCGGCTGAAGCACGACAGCCGGCTCGAGTGGGTGGCCGAGGAGATGGCCGAGCTAGACCAGCCCGGCACCTATCGCGCCGACCCCGACACCATCTGGGAACGCCTCCGGCCCAAGACCAACAACCGCCGCATGCTGGCCCTGCTGCGCGCGACGGCGGCCTGGCGGGAGCGCGAGGCGCAGCGCGTCAACATCCCCCGCCAGCGCCTGCTCAAGGACGAGAGCCTGCTGGAGATCGCCGCCACCGCGCCGACCTCGCCCGACGCCCTGGCCCGGGTGCGCGGCATCACCCGCGGCTTCGCGGAGGGGCGCAGCGGCATCGGCCTGCTGGCGGCGCTGAAGGAGGCCGCAGCGCTCCCAGAAGACGCGCTGCCGCCGGCGCCGCGCAACAAGGACGGGCCGCGGCCGTCCCCCGCCCTGGTCGCGCTGCTGAAGGTGCTGCTGGCCGCCAAGTGCGAGGAGCACCACGTCGCGCCGAAGCTGCTCGCCTCGTCCGAAGAGCTGGACCGCCTCGCCAGCGAGGCGGAGCCGGACGTGCCGGCCTTGAGCGGCTGGCGGCGGGAGGTGTTCGGCGACGATGCGCTGGCGTTGAAGGCCGGGCGCATCACGCTGGGCGTGGATGGCAAGCGGATCAAGCTGGTGCGCGTGTGATGCGCCGGGCGGCTGCCCTGCTGGCCGCCGCCCTGCTGCTTTCCGCGCAGGCGGACCCGCCGCCGGCGCAGCACGAGTTCATCTATCACGGCATGGCCGCCAGCCTGCTGGGCCGCACCGTGCGCGATCCGCAGAACGACTCGATCGGGCGGATCGTCGACGTGCTGGTGGACGACTCCGGGCAGCCGCGGGCGGCGGTGATCGACGTCGGCGGGTTCTTCGGCATGGGCACGCGGCGCATCGCCGTCGCGTGGCGGGCGCTGCGGTTCACGACCAATGTCGGCGTCGGGCGCATCACGCTCGACATGACGCTGGACCAGATCAAGGACACGCCGGACTACAAGCGCCCGGCGACCCCGGCCGATCCGCCCGTGACCATGGCCGTGCCGCCACCCAAATGACTCCCGCCCGCGGGCTAGACGCCTTCAACGCGCTGGTCGCCAGCGTGCAGACCGGGTTCGGCCCGTTCGTCGCCGTCTACCTGGCGTCCGAGGCATGGACGCAGCAGGAGATCGGGCAGGCCCTCAGTCTCGGCACGATCGCCGCGATGCTCAGCCAGGTGCCGGGCGGCGCCGCGGTCGACGCGCTGCGGAACAAGCGGCTGGCGGCGCTGGTGTCGTGCATCGCCGTCGCGGCGAGCGCCCTGCTGCTGGCGGTGTGGCCGGGGCGGCTGCCGGTGCTGGCGGCCGAGGTGCTGCACGGCTTCGCCAGTTGCATGCTGGGTCCGGCGATCGCGGCGGTCAGCCTGCGCCTGGTGGGCCGCGCTGGGCTGGGCGAGCGGCTGGGCCGCAATGCCCGCTTCGCCGCCATCGGCAGCGGGGTCGCCGCGGGGGTGATGGGCGCCGTCGGCACCTATGTCGACGAGGCCGCCGTGTTCTACCTGACCGCGGCACTGATGCTGCCGGCGCTCGTGGCGCTGCACGCCGTTCGCCAGCCCTCGACAGACCAGGAGGCGGCGGTCTCGGCGCAAGGGGATTGGCGGCGGCTGCTGGACCGGCGGCTGCTGGGGTTCATGCTGTGCATCGCGCTGTTCCACCTCGGGAACGCCGCGGCGCTGCCGTTGGTGGGGGCGGAGCTGACGCGCGTGGCGGGCAGTCGGGCCAGCCTCGTGATCGCGGCCTGCATCGTCTTGCCGCAGGCACTGGTGGCGCTGATCTCACCGCGGATGGGCGCCCTGGCGGACCGCTGGGGGCGGCGGCCCCTGCTGCTGCTCGCCCTGGGGGCGCTGCCGCTGCGGGTGGCGCTGCTGTCGCTCGTGCAGGCGCCGGTTCCGGTCGTGCTGATACAGTTGCTGGACGGGATCAGCGCGGCCGGGCTGGGCGTGCTGGTGCCGCTGGTCGCCGCCGACCTCACGCGCGGGACCAACCGGTTCAACCTGTGCATGGGCGCGCTGGGCCTGGCGGCGGGCATCGGCGCCACGCTCAGCACGACGCTGGCGGGCGCCGTCGCGGACCGGTTCGGTGTCCAGGCGGCCCTGCTGGGCCTGGCCGGGGCGGGGCTGGCCGCCGTCGCGATGGCGGCCTTCGCGCCCGAGACCTCGGCCCGGCACGCATCAGTTCCGGCGCGGCATTTCGTCCAGTAGCGCCTGGGCGGCGGCACGGTCCTCGAAGGCGGCGGGCTTGGCGACCAGGGCGCGCAACAGCGTCGCGGCTTCGTCCGTCTGACCGTCGGCCTTCAGCGCCGCCGCCAGGTGATAGCGGATCGAGGCATCGTCCGGCCGCTGCTCGCTGGCCCGCTGCAACAGCGGGACCGCCGCCTTGGCCGCGCCCTCCCGCACCATGATCCAGCCCAGCGTGTCGGCCGCGTCGGCGGTGGGGGACAGCAGATACGCGCGCTGGGCCGTGGCGCGCGCACGGCCGTCGCCCGTCACGAGGTAGGTCCAGGCCAGGTTGTTGAGCGCGAACGGGTCGTCGGGCCGCCGGTCCAGCACCAGCGCCAGGTGCGCCTTCGCGTCGTCCCAGCGCTTCGCCTTGATGTCGAGCTGCGCCAGCATCTGCGCGACCTCGGGCGCCGCCTGGTTGCCCGCAAGCCCGGCCCGCAGCTCCCGCGCCGCGTCCTCGTCCTGTCCCGCCGCGGTCCGCGCGGCAGCCAGGCGCAGCAGCATCGCGGTCGACGGGGTCGCCTTCCATTCCTGCTCGAACGCCTGCACCGCCTCGCCGGCCCGGCCCGCGCGCAGCAGCAGGTCCCCCTTCAGCGCGGCCGCGAACGGCATGTTGGCCGGGTCCGCCCGCAACGCGTCGGCGGTGCGCAGGGCCACGTCGAGCCCGCCGGCCGTGGCGTCGATGGTCACCAGGGTCGTCATCATGCGGATGTTGCCGGGCTGGCTCTTCAACCCCTCCCGCAGCGTGGCCCGCGCGGCGTCGACCTGGCCGGTCCGCACCTGCAGGTCCACCAGCGCACCGCGCACGCCGAGGTCGGCCGGCGCCTGGGCCAGCAGCGCCCGCCAGCTCGCCGCCGCCGCGTCCAGCGTGCCGGCCGCCGACTGCGCGCGCGCCAGGGCGCCGAGCAGGGCGGGCGGGGCCGGGTTCGCGGTGCCGATCGCCTCCCGCATCAGGGTGGCGGCGCGGGCCGCGTTGCCCGCCATGACCAGCGCGTCGGACAGCATGACGGTGAAGGCCTGCTGCTTCGGGTCGGCCTTGCGGGCGGCCTCCAGCGCCTGGATCGCGGGCGGAAGCTGCCCGTCCTCGACCAGCAGCGGCAGGTAGGCGTTCAGCGCCGGCACGTTGGCGGGGTCGCGCGCCAGCACGTCGTTCATCATCGACAATCCCGCCCGCCGCCGCCCCTGCTGCACCGCCACGCGCGCCAGGTGCAGGCGCGCGTCGAGCGAGTTCGGGTACTGCCGCAGCGTCTCGGTGAACGCGGCCGCGGCCCCGTCCAGGTCCAGGCGGCGCAGGCGGACCATGCCCGTCAGGATGCCGACCGCCTCGCTGTCGCCGGCTTCCTTGCGGAGCCGGGCGAGCGCCGCCTCCGCCTTCGGGATGTCGCCGACGCCCAGCGATGCGGCGACCAGCGCGGCCCCCGCGGTCTGCAGGCCGGGCGCCAGGCCCACCGAGCGTTCCAGCGTCGCCGTCGCGTCGGCGGCCCGGCCCTGCTGGAACTGCGCGAGGCCCAGATGCGTCAGGATCGCCGCGTCCTGCGGCGCGAGGCTCGCCGCCTTCTCGAACGCCCCCATCGCGGCCGGCGTGTTGCCGAGCGTGACGTAGACGCGGCCCAGCAGGTCCAGCGTCTCCGGGTCCTCCTGGCCTTCGGCGACGGCCTTCTGCAGCACGGCCAGCGCCTGGGCGGGGCGCTTGGCGGCCAGCTCGGCGCGGGCCAGCATCCGCTGCCCGTCGGGATCGGAGGGCGCCAGCAAGGCGTAGCGGCGGGCATACTCGGCCGCGGATTCGAACTGGCCGAGATTCGTCGCCACCAGCGCCTGGTAATACAGCGCCTGGGGGAAGCGGGACGCCGCGCCTTCCAGCTTCACCAGCTCCCCCGCCGCGTCCTGCAGCTTGCCCCGCCGCGCCAGCAGCACGGCGTTGAGATAGATGCCCTCGACGAAGCGGGGCTGCACCTCCAGCACCGCGTCGACGTCGGCCTGCGCCTTCTGGTCCTGCCCCGCGAAGATCAACTGGTTCGCCCGCGCCATCCGCGCCATCGCCGACCACGGCGCCGACTGCACGGCACGGTCGGCATAGGACAGCGCGCCCGGACGGTCGCCCGCGGAGGTCAGCAGCCGTTCGCGCATCAGCAGCGCGTCGATCTGCCGGGGGTCGAGGCGGAGCACCTCGTCCACCTTCGCCTGCGTGCCGCGCAGGTCGTTGCGGGCGGCGGCGACACGGGCGGCGATCAGCGCGGTCTCGGGCCGGCCGGGGGCGGCGGCCTCGGCCTCCGCCTGCGTCCGGTCGGCGGCGCGCAGGTCCTTCAGGCCGATCTGCGCGATGCCGCGAAGCAGCAGCAGCTTCGCCGTCACCTCGGGCGAGGGGCCGCGGGCGGGCACGAGGTCGAGCGTCTCCCAGGTCTGCCCCTGCGCCAGCATCGCCTCGCCGAGCTGCGGGATCACCTCCCACCGGTCGGCGCCGAGGCTGCTGGCGACCTTGAACTCCTTCTCCGCCGCCACCGGGTCCGCAAGCTTCATCTGCAGCCGCGCCATGCGGAGATGGGCGTCGGGATCCCTGGGGCGCGCGCGGAGGGCATTCCGCAGCTCCACCTGGGCGGAGCGCAGGTCGCCGCGGGCGATGAACTGCTCCGCGCGGTTCAGCGGGTCGCCGCGGCGCACCAGCAACCAGGCGCCGGTGCCGGCCAGCAGGACGCAGCCCAGGGTGGCGGCGGCGGCGATCTTCTGCCGGCGGGTCATGGCATCGGGCCGCGGCCGCGGCCCGGCGCCGGCTCGGACCCCGGAGCGACGCCGTACTCGCTCGGCCAGCGGTCGCGCGGCAGATGGAACGTGCCGAACAGCTTGTCCAGCCAGGGGAGCATGGCGGAGTAGTTCCGGTCGATCGGACCCTCCAGCGTATGGTGCCAGTGATGGAAGGCCGGCGTCGCAACCAGGTGCTCCAGCGGGCCGAAGCGCCAGCGGACGTTGGCGTGGATGAAAAAGCCCCAGGCAGCGCCGATGATCAGCACCAGCGCGGGAACCAGGCTGTCGGCCGCGCCCGCCGGACCGCCCAGGCCCAGGACATAGAGGGGCGCCAGCGCACAGAGCCGGGTGAACACCATGTCGACGGGATGGGTGCGGGTGTTGACCAGCCAGTCGATGTGCTCGGGCTCGTGATGCACGGAGTGGAAGCGCCACAGGAACGGGATCTCGTGCGACCAGCGATGGCCCCAGTACGCGCCCAGCTCGCCGATCACCAGGGCCGCGGGCAGACGCAGCCAGAGCGGCGCGCCCTCCACCGCGTCCTGCCACGCGCCGGGCATGACGCGGTGGGCGCCGGCGGCCAGGACGGCAAGCGGCAGGCCGAGCACGAAACCGGGCACCAGGCTGTTGATGAAGTAGTAGCCGAGATCGGCGGCGATGTCCTTCCGCAGCAGCTTCTGCGGCCGCAGCGCGAACCACCGCTCGATGGGCACGAACAACGCCGCGAGCAGCACGAGCCAGACGCCGAGGCGGAACACCTCGGTGGCGAAGGCGAGCAGCGTGTGCATGAAGCTGGGCGGCATCAGGGGCTGAAGATGGTGCGCGCGTCGGGCGTTGTCGATGGTGGCGCCGCGGTCGGGGCCGGCGGATCAGGCAGGCGTGGCGGCCAGCGCGCGGGGCGTGCGGCGCCGCCAGCCGACGAAGGCGATGCCGGTCAGGCCGACGACGATCATGCCCCAGGTGGCAGGCTCGGGCGCCGCGACCAGGGACACGCCGTCCAGCAGGGAGAAGGGCGGGACGCCGGACGGCGCGCCGGCCGCCAGGAACGACAGGACCTGGCTGGTCGACGTGGCGCGGAAGACCACCGTCTCCTGCCGCCAGGGCGTGAAGCCGTGGTTGGGCGTGCTGACCGTGACGGTGTTGTAGGTGGATGCGCCGAAGGTCACGCCCCAGGATTCGGTCGTGGGGCCGTCGTAGCTCTGTTGCTGGGCAGCGGCCCAATAGAAGGTCAGCAGGTAGTTCGCGCCGACGGTGAGGCCGGTGATGGTCTGGCTGATGGCATCCGTGCCGAAGGCGCCGTCCGCCGCGACATAGGCGCCACCCGCCGGGCTGGCGGCGGTCAGGCCGTTGGCGCTCCCGTTGTTCGGGCCCCAAAGCTGCAGGTTGCCATACTCGCCCGTGGCGCCCGTGGTGTCGGCCGCGCCCGAGCGGAACAGGAAGTTGTAGCCGCTGGTCGTCCAGCCGGTGAGCTGGTTGCTCGAATACCGGCTGCCGAACTCGTTCGAGCCCGACAGCGTGGCAAGCTCGAAATCGCCGTTCACCACGAGGTTCGCGGCCGCGAAGGCGGGGGCGGCGCACGAAAGCGTGCCGAGCACGGCAAGGCCTGCGATCCGGGCGGCGAACGTCATGTCCGTGCATCCTTGTGCGGGCCGCGTTTGCATGCGGCAGCCCGGCCGGTTGGTACGACGCGCGTTAACCCGGTGCAAGTCGAATATTGTCAGCAACGATCAGGCCGCCGCCGCTTCAAGCCCGGACGCCATCCCCATCGCCGTCGCCAGGCGCTCCAGCCGCCGCTCCACCCCCTCGCCCGCATACACGCCGGCGCCGCTCAGCCGCAGCACCAGCCGACCCGGCTCCTGCCGGATCGACGTGGCGGACAGCAGACCGGGCGTGCCGGCCGAAAGGATGTACGCCAGCCGCAGCGCAGCCCCCAGCACCTGCGCCCGCTGGATGGCGCCCGGGTCCAGCAACGCGCGGGCGGTCCCCAGGAAGGCCGCGTCCGGCTCCGGCTCGTAGCGGAGTGCCACGACCAGCGCCAGGAAGGCGCGCGTCGCGTGATCCAGCCCCACGCCAGGCTGGCGCAGCACGCGCCAGAACGCCTGCTCGGCGCGGTATTCCGGGTGGTCGTGGCTGCCGATGTCCGACATCCAGCAGGCGGCGTGGCGCAGCCGCATCGTCTCGGCGGTGTCCGAGCCGGCGAGCGGCGCCGTCCAGGCGATCAGGGCCGGCGGCATCGTCGCGTCCCGCCCCATCCGCGCCGCCATCTCCCGCGCGGCCTCCAGCAGCGGGTCCTGCAGGCGCACGTCGGGGGCGACCTGCTGCATGAACCAGCCCTCGCGGATGCCGTTCGCGCTGAACACGACGCGGCGGGCGCCCGATTGCCGCAGCAGCCGGCGCAGCACCGTCGCGGCGTACGGCAGGTCCTCGGCCCGGCGCCGCGGGCCGCGCTTCGGCCCCTCCAGCACCAGCGCCGCAAGCGTCCGGGCGGCCTCCGCCGTGATGGTGTAATGGTGCACGATGTGCAGGGGATAGCCGACGTGCTGCATGTGCACCCGCGCCAGCGCGCGCCACGCGCCGCCGACCAGGAACAGGTCCCGGTCCGCCGCCTGGTTCAGCCAGGGCAGGGCGGCCAGGTCGTCCTCCGCAATCTCCCGCGCGCGCGCCAGGTCGCCCTCCGACCGTTCGGCAAGGCGGATCACGCCCAGCCGCAGGGTCGCCGAATGGCGCACGCCCCCGGTGTCGAGCCGGACCAGCTCCAACGAGCCGCCACCGATGTCGGCCAGCAGGCCGTCCGCCCCCGGGATGCCGCACAGCACGCCGGCGGAGGACAAGGCCGCCTCCTCGGCGCCCGACAGCACGCGGACGCGGATGCCGCCCATGTGCGATTCCAGGGCGGCGACGAACTCGGCGCCGTTGGTCGCGTCCCGCACCGCGGCCGTCGCCAGCACCTCGAACGGGTCCGCGCCCATCGCGCGCGCGACGGCGGCATACCGGCCCATGACCCGCAGCGCCTGCTGCACGCCCGCCTCGTTCAGCCGCCCCGTCGCCGTCATCCCCCGGCCCAGCCGCAGCACCGCCTTCTCGTTGAAGATCGCGACCGGGTTGCGGCCTCGCCCCTCGAACACCACAAGGCGCACGGAGTTGGAGCCGAGGTCCACCACCGCGCAGCGCGCGGCGTCGTCGTTGTCCTGTCCGGTCAAGTCAATCCTGGCTCACGCGGTCCTGCCGGCGCTGCTGGGCGGGCGGCGGCACGATCGCCGCGCCATGCAGGGCGGAGCCCCGGCCGGACAGGGAGGGATTCGTCATGAAGTAGTCGTGCGCCGAAACGGGCTTCGGCCCGGCCGCGACCCGGCGCCACGCCCCATCCGACCCCAGCTCCCATGATTGCAGCGTGTCCTTCAGGTTCACGACCATGATCTGGTCCAGCACCTGCTGGTGCACGGTCTTGTTGTGGATGGGCACCAGCGTCTCGACCCGCCATTCCATGTTGCGGGCCATCCAGTCGGCGCTGCTGATGAACACCTTCGCATGCCGCCCCGGCAGCCGGTGACCGTTCCCGAAGACGTAGATGCGGCTGTGCTCCAGGAAGCGCCCGACGATGCTCTTCACACGGATGTTCTCGGACAGGCCGGGGACCCCCGGCCGCAGGCAGCAGATGCCGCGAACGATCACCATGATCTGCACGCCGGCCTGCGACGCGGCATACAGCCGGTCGATCAGCGCGTCGTCGACCAGGCTGTTCATCTTGATCCAGATGGCGGCGGGCTTGCCCGCCCGGGCGTGCTCCGCCTCCTTGTCGATCAGCGTCTCCAGCGTGCTGCGCGTCGTCAACGGGCTGAAGGCCAGGCTGTCCATCCGCTCGGGCTTTGCATACCCCGTCATGTAGTTGAACAGCCGCGCGCTGTCCCGCGTCAGGTCCGGGTCCGTCGTGAAGAAACTGAGGTCGGTGTAGATCCGCGCGGTGATCGGGTGGTAGTTCCCGGTGCCGAAATGCGCGTAGCTGCGCATGATCGCGCCCTCGCGCCGCACCACCAGCGACAGCTTCGCGTGCGTCTTCTGCTCCATGAACCCGAACACCACCTGGACGCCGGCCGCCTCCATGGTGCGGGCAAGGCGGATGTTGGCTTCCTCGTCGAAGCGGGCCCGCAGCTCGATCATCGCGGTCACGGACTTCCCGGCCTCCGCCGCCTCGATCAACGCCTTCACGATCGGACTGTCCCGGCTGGTGCGATACAGCGTCTGCTTGACGGCGACCACCTGCGGGTCCGCGGCGGCCTGCCGCAGGAACTGCACGACGACGTCGAAGCTCTCGAACGGGTGGTGGACGATGATGTCCTTCGCGCGGATGGCGGCGAAGCAGTCGCCCGCGAAGTCGCGGATGCGCTCGGGGAACCGGGGCGTGTAGGGGGGGAACAGCAGGTCGGGGCGGTCGTCGACGATCAACTGCTTGAGGTCGGCGGCGCCCAGGATGCCGTCCTGGATCAGCACCTCCTCGCCCGGGATGCCCTTCTCGTCGACGTCCAGCTCGTCGATGACGATGGCCCGCAGCTCCTCCGGCATCGCGGCATCGACGCTCAAGTGGATGGCGACGCCCCGGCGGCGGCGCTTCAGCGCGGTCTCGTACGACCGGACGAGGTCTTCGGCCTCCTCCTCGAACTCCACGCCGGTGTCGCGGATCAGCCGGAACATGCCCTTGCTGACGACGCGGAACCCCGGGAACAGCCGGTCGAGGAACATGCCGACCAGGTCCTCCAGCAGCACGAAGCGGATGCGGGGCGGGTGGTTGGCGCCGGTGATCGCAGGCTCGGGCGGAAGCCGGATGAAGCGTTCGATCAGCGCCGGCAGCGGGATCAGCGCCTGCATGCCGTGCCCGTCCTCGTCCCGGTGCAGCTTCAGCACCTTCACCAGGCCCATGTTCGGGATGAACGGGAACGGATGCGCCGGGTCGATGGCCAGCGGCGTCAGGACCGGAAAGACACGGTCCATGAACCAGGGATCGAGCCAGGCGCGATCCTCGTCGGACAGGCTGGCCGCGTCGCAGACCTCGATCCCCGCCTCGCGCAGCCGCCCGCGCATGTCCTTCCAGACGCGCTGCTGCTCGTCGATCAGACGCTGCGCCCGGCCCTGGATCTCACCCAGTTGCTGGGCCGGCGTGCGGCCGTCGGGGCTGAGGGCGGTGATGCCGGCCTTCGCCTGGCCCATGAGCCCCGCGACCCGGACGGAGAAGAACTCGTCGAGGTTGGACGCCGAAATGGAGATGAACCGCAGCCGCTCCAGCAGGGGATGGCGCTCGTTCTCGGCCTCCTCCACGACGCGGTGGTTGAAATCCAGCCAGGACAGCTCGCGGTTGATGAACCGGTCGGGGCTGTCGGATCCGATCACGGCGACGGGCTGGGACACAGGCTTTCTCCGCGGCAAGGCGCCCTCCTTACCCGATGCCCGGCGGGGCCGGCGAGGTGCCGGGCGCGTCGGGGACGGAGATGTCACGAAGCCGCAATATATCGGCGGCGAAGGCCCGGTCGATGCGGTGCTTCTGCTCCAGCGCCGCGGCGTCCAGACGCGCGACGGCGGCGCGCAGCGCGGCGGGGGTGCGCGTCAGCCGGGCCAGCAGGAACGACTGGACGTCGGCGGGCACCCGAAGCTGGCGCTCGGCCAGCAGCCGGGCGAGCAGCACCCGCAGGAAGTCGTCCGCCGCCGGGCCGATGCGGACGGCGGTGGTGGCGCGCAGCCGGCTGGCGAGGTCCGGCAGGCGGACCGGCAGGCGCCCGGGCGGGGTCGTGGCGGCCAGCAGGACCGGATGGCGGGATTCCGCGGCGGCGTTGAGAAGATGCAGCAGCGCGATCTCGTCCGCCACGGTATCGATGCTGTCGATCGCCAACGGTCCCCGCGGCCACCCGGCCGGGGCGGCGGGCAGCACCGTCGCCGCCTGGGTTTCCGCCCACGCGTGCAGCAGGTGCGACTTGCCGCTGCCGCTGGCGCCCCAGACCACGAGACGCCCCAGCGGCCAGTCCGATGTGCGGGCAAGCCAGGCGCGCGCCTCGTCCTGCGCCGCGTTGGGCAGCAGGTCCTCCGCCCGGAAGCCGGGCGCGCGCGGGAAGCTCATCACCAGTTGGGTCAACGCGGCGGGGGATCCAGATACAGCGGGCTGGTCAGATAGCGCCGCAGCCAGAACCGCGCCAGCACGCCGATGGCGGCAGCCACGGGCACCGCAAGCAGCACGCCCAGGAACCCGAACGCGGCACCCCCCGCGAACAGCGCGAAGATGACCCACACCGCGTGCAGCTCCACCCGGTCCCCCAGGAACCGCGGGTAGATGACATACCCCTCCAGCAACTGCCCGGACACGAACACGCCGGCCACGATCGCCACCCCGGTCCACTGGAACTGCGCCAGCGCCAGCCCGATGCTGGCGACGGCGCCGACGATGCTGCCGACATAGGGGATGAACGACAGCAACCCCGACGAGATGCCGACGATCAGCCCCAGGTCCAGCCCCACCAGCGACAGCGTGAAAGCATAGAACCCGGCCAGCACCAGGCAGCACAGCGCCTGGCCGCGCACCCACGCGGACAGGATGCGGTCCACCTCCCGCGCTTGCGCCCGCAACACGCCCGCATAGCGCCGCGGCAGCCAGCTATCGACCCGCGCCACCGCCCGCCGCCAGTCCCGCAACAGATAGAAGGCGACGACCGGCGTCACCACCACCAGCGACAGCACGTTGAACAGCGCGAAGCCCCCGCCCACCAGCCGCGTCGCGGCGCCCACGACGAAGGACAGCATCGACCCGGCCTGCCCGCCCACGATGTCCCGCAGCTTCCCGTCGACGTATTCCGGCCCGAACGTGTCCTGCAACCGCAGGATCATGTCCCCCGCCCATAGCCGGATCGCGCTGGCATAGGTCGGCACCCGCGTGATCAGCAGCCCCAGCTGCGCCAGCAGCAGCGGATACAGCAGCAGCGCGAACAACAGGCACGCGAGCAGCAGCGCGAAGATCATCAGCGCCGCCGCCAGCCCCCGCGGCACGCCGGCCCGCGTCAACCTTGTCGTCGGCGGGTCCAGGAAATACGCGATCCCCGCCGCCGCCACGAACGGCAGCAGGATGGACGCGAACAAGTACAACGACAGGTAGGCGGCGATCAGCAGCCCCGCCAGCAGCCCCAGGCGTTGCGCGCGGGTCGCCGACCGCGTCTCGGTCATCACCACGGGGCCGAGCGGGGGCGGCATGTCGGGGCTCATCGCGCCGTCCGCCAGATATAGGCGGCGCCCGACCCCAGCGTCGTCGCCGCAACCGTCCACACCAGCGCCGGCAGCAGGAACGGAACCTCCAGCCCGAAGCCCGCCAGCAGCAGCGCGAGACCCACCAGGACAAGCTGCAGCGCCGTGTTGAGCTTGGAGATCCACAGCGGCCGGATGCGGACCGGCGCGCTCGTCAGCCACAGCATCAGCACGCCGCCGACGATCACGACGTCGCGGAACACCACCAGGATCGCAAGCCAGTCGGGCAGCACGCCGATGGCCGCCAGCGTGATGAACATGCTGATCAGCAGCGCCTTGTCCGCCATCGGGTCCAGCAGCGCGCCCAGCGGCGACCCGCCCCGGCGACGCGCCACCCAGCCGTCGATGGCGTCCGTCGCGCCCGCCAGCGCGAACAGCGCGCACGCGGCCCCCAGCTCGTGCCGCAGCACAAGCCACACGGCCAGCGGCACGGCGCACAGCCGCCCGAAGCTGATGATGTTGGCCAGGTTGACGATCGGCGACCGTCCCAGGCCATGCACGCCGTCAGGCATGACTCCCCCGTCCGGCGGCCGTTGCCCTGGCCCCGCCGCTATGGTTCTGTCCGCCCCTGATGTCCGGACGCCGCATGACGGCCTCTATAGCCCATCGGCCCCCACCCAAGGAACCGCCCATGACGCAGCCCCCGCCCAATGGCGCCACCTACCGCGCCGCGGGCGTCGATATCGAGGCCGGGGACGCGCTGGTCGAACGCATCAAGCCCATGGCGCGGGCCACGTCGCGGTCGGGCGTCATGGGCGGTCTCGGCGGCTTCGGCGCCCTGTTCGACCTGAAGGCGGCCGGGTTCCGCGACCCGGTGCTGGTGTCGACGACGGACGGGGTGGGCACGAAGCTGAAGGTCGCGATCGACACCGGCCGGCACGGCACGGTCGGGATCGACCTCGTCGCCATGTGCGTCAACGACCTGGTCGTGCAGGGCGCGGAGCCCCTGTTCTTCCTCGATTATTTCGCGACGGGGGCCCTGTCGGTCGATCACGCGGCCGCCGTCGTCGCCGGCATCGCCGCCGGCTGCGCCCAGGCCGGGTGCGCCCTGGTGGGCGGCGAAACGGCCGAGATGCCGGGCCTGTACGCCGCCGGCGACTACGACCTCGCCGGCTTCAGCGTCGGCGCCGCCGAGCGCGACGCGCTGCTCCCCCGCGATGTCCAGCCGGGCGACACGGTGCTGGCCCTGCCCAGCAGCGGCGTCCACAGCAACGGGTACTCGCTCGTTCGCCGCGTCATGGACCTGGCCGGCGTCGCCTGGGACGACCCGGCGCCCTTCGCGCCCGGCGACAGCTTCGCCGACGTGCTCATGACCCCCACCCGCATCTACGTGAAGCCCATGCTGTCGCTCCACCGCGCCGGGCTGCTGCTTGCGGCGGCGCACATCACCGGGGGCGGGCTGGTGGGCAACCTGCCGCGCGTGCTGCCCCAGGGGATGGCGGCCGAGCTTGACGCGGGGGCATGGGCGCTGCCCCCGGTGTTCCGCTGGCTGGCCCGCGCCGGGGGCGTGGCCCCGCGGGAGATGCTGCGCGTGTTCAACTGCGGCGTGGGCATGGCCCTGGTCGTGCGGGACGCCGACGCGGCGATCGCGCACCTGGCCGAACACAACGAGGCCGCGGTCCCGATCGGACGCATCGTCGCGTCGGAGAACGAGGCGGAGGCGCGCGTGGCGGTCCCGGCGGGGTGGCTCGACTGATGCGCACCGCCGTCCTGTTCAGCGGGCGGGGCAGCAACATGGCGGCGCTGCTGGACGCCGCGGCGGCGCCCGGCTTCCCGGCGCCGATCGTCGTGGCGCTCAGCAACCGCCCGGACGCGCCGGGGCTGGCCCTGGCCCGCGCGCGGGACGTCGAGGCGGTGTGCATCGACCATCGCGCCTTCGGGAAGGACCGCGCCGCGCACGAGGCGGCGGTGGACGCGGCGCTGCGGGACAGAGGGGTCCAGCTGGTGTGCCTCGCGGGCTACATGCGGCTGTTCACGCCGTTCCTGATCGGGGCCTGGGCGGGGCGGATGCTGAACATCCATCCCAGCCTGTTGCCGATGTTCCGCGGATTGCGGCCGCAGCACCAGGCGCTGCAGGCCGGCGTGCGGATCAGCGGGTGCACGGTGCACGTGGTGACCGATGAGATGGACGCCGGCCCCATCCTGGCGCAGGCGGCCGTGCCGGTGCTGGACGGCGATACCGAGGATACTCTCGCGGCCCGCATCCTGGTGCAGGAGCATCGTCTGTATCCGCTGGCGCTGCGCGCCTTCGCGACGGGACGGGCGGAGCCCGCTTCGGGCGACGCGGCCCTCCTGAACGCGGGTCTCGCCACCGCCGGGCTGGCGAAGCGCGGCAACACCTCGTAGCCTCCCGCAAAACGAAGGGGGAAATCATGCGTGCATTCCTGTACGGCCTGCTGGCCGCGACGGCGCTGGGCGGCATGGCCCGCGCCGACCTCGCCATCTCCATGAACGACAGCCACACCGTCCTCGTCGACGGCGCCCAGATCGACGCCAGGGACGGCAAGCCCGACACCGTCACCCTCATCGACCTCAAGGGCGAGCCCCGCATCGTCGCGACCATCCAGGCGCCCGGCAGCGTCGCCGGCCCCCCCATGGCCGCCTTCATCGCCCCCGACGAGACCTGGGCCATCGTCACCAGCGCCACCAAGACCGACCCGGCCGCCACCGCGACCGGCGGCGTCGGCCCCGACGACCGCGTCTCGGTCATCGACCTCACATCCACCCCGCCCAAGGTCGTGCAGTCCCTCACGGCCGGCGTCGGCGCCACCACCGTCCGCGTCTCCCCGGACGGCACCCTGGCGCTGATCGCGAACCGCACCGAAGGCTCGCTCTCGATCTTCACCGTCAAGGACAAGCGCCTCACCCCCGCCGGCAAGCTCGAGATCGATCCCAAAAGCCTGCCCAGCGGCATCGCCTTCCTGCCCGACGGCAAGACCGCCCTGCTCAGCCGCCAGGGCGACAACCAGGTCGCCGTGCTCCGCATCGCCGGCACCACGGTCACGCTCGACAAGCGCCCGATCACCACGGCCCTCGCGCCCTATCCGCTCGACATCACCTCCGACGGCCGCTTCGTCGCCGTGGGCAACATGGGCCGCGGCGACGGCGACATCGACAGCATAAGCCTCGTCGACGTCTCGTCGGAGCCCTTCCGCACCGTCCAGACGCTGGCGGCCGGCCGCTCGCCCGAGGGCCTGCGCTGGGCCCCCGACGGCAAGCACCTGGCCGTCGCCTTCCAGAACGGCACGACCAAGATCACCTCCAACCCGTTCTACAAGCCGCAGGGCGTCCTGATGCTGTTCGCGCTCGAGGACGGCCGCCTCCGCCCCGTCGCCGAGGCCCCGATCGGCCGCTGGAGCCAGGGCATCGCCTTCAGCCGCGACGGCCGCACCCTCCTGGTCCAGAACATGGTCGAACGCGTCATCATGGTCTTCGGCTTCGACGGCAAGACCCTGACCCCCAAGCCCGCGCTCGAGATCGGGTCCGGCCCCGCCTCGATCATGACGCCCTGGAAATAGCCTCCGCCTACATCACCCCCCGGTCACCTCGTAGGGTGGGTTGCGCTTGCAACCCACCCCCACCGCCCGCAGCAAAAGCCGCCACCCGCCGCCGCACCGCCTCCAGCACCGGCCCGTGCTCCACCCGCGGCGCCGCCCAACGCACCGGCCCCGGCGCCGCATCGGGATACAGCGCCCGGTACTCGTCGACGTTCTGGAACAACCCCCGGCTGCCGTCGTCGACGAAGCTTTCCGACGCCGCCCCCTCCGCCAGGATCACGTCGTGCCCATCCAGCTCCGGGTGGAAATACGTGACCTCCCGCGCCTCCCGGACCGCGACCACCCCCACGCCATCCACCAGGTCCCGCGCCGCGACCAGCACGCCGTCCAGCAGCATGCCGTGCAGCGGCGAGACATGCAGATCCCGCCGCGGCACCCCGCCCCCCAGCGCCCCGGCCCGGATCAGGACCGGCTGCACGTCCGGGTTCGCCGCCGCAAACCGCGCCGCATAGGCCCGCCGCCCGATCCAGCGAATCGGCCGCACCGCCCCCGACGCGGTCACCAGCCGGTCGCCGATCCGCAAGGCCTCGACCGCGACCTCGCCACCATCCGTCAGGATCAACGTCCCCGCGCAATAGCAGGCGACCGCCTCCAGCGTGAACGGCAGCGCCGCCGTCCCCGTGTTGCCCGCCGCATCCGTCCCGCGCGCCGTCACCACGTGCAGCCCGGCCCCCAGGGTCGGCGTGAACCGCCACGCCCCCGTCCCGTCCGCCGACGCGGTCCCCAGCGTCGCCGGCCCCTCGGTCAGCGTCACGACCCCGAACGGGTCCGTGACCCCCGCGAATTCCGGGTCCGCCGTCACCCCGTCGCCCGGCGCGCCGGTATCGTTCAGCAGCCCGATCGTCACCACCGGCGCGATCGTGTCGACGACGACGCCCGTCAGGTGCCCCGGCGCGGCCACAAGGCTCGCGGCGCCGATCGCCAACACGGCATATCCCGGGTCCGTCAGCACCGCGACCCGGCCGTCGATCCGCCCCGCCACCACGTCCAGCCGCCCGTCGCCCCGCCCATCGGCCACCGCAACCGACCCGACGCTGCCCACCGAGAACCGCAACGGCCCCCCGAACCCCCCCGCGCCGTCGTTGAGCAGCAGCGTGACCCCGCCATCCCCGCCCAGCACCAGGTCCGCGCGCCCATCCCCGTCCATGTCCCCGATCGCGATCGACCCGGCAGCCCCGCCCGCCGCCAGCGCCGTCGCCGCCCCGAACACACCGCCGCCCAGGCCCCGCAGCACCGCCGCCCCCGACGATGTCGCCACCGCGATGTCCGGCACCCCATCCCCATCCAGGTCCCCGACCGCAACCGCCGCCGGGCTGCTCCCGAGCGCATACCCGACCGGCCCGCCGAACGACCCGCCGAACGACCCCTGCAGCACGACCACCTGACCGGCCGCATCGGCCACGACCAGATCCTGGTCGCCATCGCCGTCCACGTCCGCAGCCGCTACCCCGGTCGGCATGGCGCCGGCGCTCAGCATCACCTGCGGCCAGAATCCTGTCCCGTTCCCCTCCAGCACTGCCACCGCAGTCCGGTCGTCCGCCACCACGACGGCGTCCACTCGGCCATCGCCCGTGACGTCCGCCAGGATGGCCGACCACGGCAATGCGCCGGCGGAGTACGGGACCGGCGCCCCGAACCCCCCGGCGCCATCCCCCGCCAGCACCCGCACCCCGCCCGACTCGTTCGCCACCACCAGGTCCGCCCGCCCGTCGCCCGTCACGTCCCCGACCGCGACCGACCGCGCGAACCCGCCCGCCACGAAATGCGCCGCCGCCCCGAACCCGCCGCGCCCGTTCCCCAGCAGCACCGCGACCCGCCCGCCCGAATACTCCGCCGAGACGATGTCGGGCACGCCATCCCCGTTGACGTCCGCGAAGGCCGCCATCTGCGCGGTGTTGTCGACCGCGATCAACGACGGCTCGGACCACGCGCCGGTGCGGACCCCCAGCGACCCTCCATTCAGCATCAGGCCGGTGACGGCCAGACCGTCGACGTCCTGCCCGGCCAGCACGGTGTAGCGGAACACGAGCGACGCCGGGCTGGACAGCGCCGCGTCATAGGCCGCGACACCCCCATTGTTCAGCCGCAGCAGCGGCGTGCCGAACGCCTGGACCACGGCGCCGAGCGTCACGCTGAACCGCAACTCCTGCCCCAGCCCCAGCGGTCCCGCGGCGGACACGCCGATCCCCGTCACGACCCCGATGCCGGTCTCGACGACGATCCCCGTCGCCGCCCCCGGCACGCCGGCCAGCGACGAGGCCTCCACTGTCGTGCCCTGCGTCGAGCGGTTCAGCAGCACGCGCACGCTGCCGTTGAGATCCGCCACGGCCAGGTCGGCGCGCCCGTCCCCGTCCAGGTCCGCCGCCGTTATCCCCCACGCCGCGCCGCCCGTCGCGAACACCGCCGCCGCCTCCAGCCCCGTCCCATTCCCATGCCGCACGCTGACCGTGCCCTGCTGGTTGCCGAAGACGGCGTCCGCCCGCCCGTCGCCATCGATGTCGGCGACCGCAACCGCGTCCGTGAACCCCCCCGTGGCCGACGTGACCCCCGCCCGGAACCCGCCGTGCCCGTCCCCGGTGAACACCGTCAGCCCCGCCGCCGTGTCGAACACCTGCTGCGCGACGACCAGGTCAAGCGCCCCGTCCCCGTTCAGGTCCACCGCCGCGACGCCGATCGCGAAGTTCGGCACCGAATACTGCATGCGTGGCAGGAACCCGCCCCGCCCGTTCCCCAGCAGCACCGAAACCGCCCGCCCCGAGAAATCGGCGACGGCCAGGTCCATCGCCCCGTCGTCGTTGAAATCCGCCGCGATCACCGCGAACGGGTCCGATCCGGACGCGACCGCCGTCCCGGGCCCGAACCCGCCCGCCCCGTCGTTCAACAGCACCGCAACCGAATTCCCGCCGCGGACCGCGCCCACGATGTCGAGGTCGCCATCGTTGTCGAGATCGGCCAGCGCCACGTCCCGCACCGCGTCCGGCGTCACCGCCGTCGCGGCCCCGAACGCGCCGCCCCCCCCGTTCCGAAGCACGACGACCCCCGTCGTCGTCGCCGCGACGACGTCGACCGCGCCATCCCCGTCCAGGTCCCCGGTCGCGATGCCATACGCGTCGAACCCCGTCGCAAGCCGGGTGGGCGTCCCGAACGCGCCGCCCCCCCGGTTCAGCAGCACCGCCACCCCGCCCGCACCCGCGGCCGCGACCAAATCCGCCCGCCCGTCCCCGTCCAGGTCCCCGGCCGCGATCGCCCGCGCGTTCCCGACGACCGGGCTGACCGTCTGCGAGAACGTGGTGGCGGCCGCGACCGAGACCCCGCCACCCACGACGTCCAGCCCCGTCACCCGCAACTCCGCCGTGTCCTCGCCGGCCCGCACCCGGTAATGGAACACGAGGCCCATGCCCCCCGGCGCCACCCCGTCGAACTCGGCGGCGCCGCCATTGCTCAACCGCAGCACCGGCATCCCGCTGACGGTCACCGCCGCGTTGGTGACCAGCGTGATCGTCACCGTCCGCCCGAGCCTCACGGGACCCGGCGGCGCATCCACCTGCACCGCGACGACCCCGCCCAGCAGCGTGAAATCGAGCGTCGCCGTCCCCGTGTTCCCCGCCGCGTCGGTCACGCTGGCGGTCACCCGGTGCTCCCCCAGCCCCAGGCCGGGCACCGCCGCCCACGCCCCCCGCTGGTCGGCCGTCACGGTCGCCAGCACGAATGCGCCGCTGCGGATCACGACCACCGCCCCCGCCGCGGCCGTCCCCCGCAACGCCCCGTCGCCGGTCAGCCGATCCGTGGAAGACGGCCCGGTGTCCCGCTGCAACCCGATCGTCACCGCAGGCGGGCTGGCCCGCACCGCCAGCCCCGTAACGTGCCCCGCCGCCACCGGCACGCTGTCCAGCGACACCGAACCCGGCGCGAACGACACGTTCCGCACCACCGAAAGCGCCGTGCCGTTGAAATGCGAGACCAGCAGGTCCTGGTCCCCGTCCCCGTCCAGATCGACCGCCACGACCCCGCTCGCCTGGCCGACGCCCGCCACCTCGACCGCGGGCCCGAACGTGCCGTCCCCCCGCCCATGCAGCGCCCGGAACGGCCCGAACAGGTCCGCGATCGCCAGATCCGCCACCCCGTCCCGGTCGAGGTCCGCGACCACAACCCCCGTGATCGAATACCCGGCCGTCAGGGACGTCGACGTGCCGAACCCGCCCCCCGCCTTGCCCAGCTCGATCGTCACCTGCATGCCGCCGTTGGCGAAGCTCACCCGATCGAGGATGCCGTCGCCATCCAGGTCCGCGAGCGTCGCCGCCCCCACCAGTGCCGGAATGGTCCGATCGGCCGCCGGCCCGAAGCCCCCCGCGCCGTCCCCCAGCATGACGAGCGCCTCCCCGGTCCCCGGCTCCAGGTCCAGCACCGCGTCCTGAAACCCGTCGCCATCGACGTCCGCCAGGACCAGGTCATGCACGAACCGCCCGATATTGTATTCGACCGCCGTCCGGAACCCGCCGGACCCGTTGCCCGCCAGCACCTGCAGCGTCCCGAACGCATTCGCCACCACCGCATCCGTCCGCCCGTCGCGGTTCAGATCCGCCGCCGCGACCCCGACCGCGTAGTTCCCGGCGGCGAACGATGCGCCCGGCGTCAGCGCGATGGTGCCGGGCACCGACAGCGTCCCGCCCCCGGGCACCAGCTTCGTCACGGACAGCCGCGTCGAATCCTGCCCGGGCAGGACGACGTAGCTGAACACCAGCGCGGTTGGCGTGGACAGCGCGGGGGCGAACACCGCGACCCCCCCGTTGCTCAGCCCCAGCGTCGGGAACCCCGTGACATCGACCGGCGCATCGACAGTCAGCGTGAACAGGACCCGCTGCCCGATCCGCAGCGTCCCGTCCGCCGGGTCGGTCGCGATGGACGTGACGACGGCCTGGGTCGGGGGGGCGGGATGGATGGGCATCGGCACGCTCCGTCGCGTCGTCGGCGACGGCGCCGGTCAGCCTGACCGTATAGGCAGATTGAACGCCCGACCAGCCCGGGACCGTACGCTGGAAGGCTCTCCGCATTCCACCACTCCAGGCACGATCCCTCCCGCCTTCACGGAAATCGAGCCGCCGTCAGAACCGCTTCTGCATGAAGAACCGCGCCCCCCCGCGCGGATGATCGCCCACCTCGCCGAAGCACGAGAACCCGAGCCGCTCATAGAACCCGCGCGCCTGGAAACTGAACGTATCCAGCCAGATCCCGGCCAGGCCCCGCGCCCGCGCGAACGCCTCGGCCTCCCGCATCACGCCTGTGCCATGCCCCGCGCCCCGCATCCCCTCCGGGATGACGACCAGGCGCACGAACATCCAGTCGTAATAGCAGTCGGCCCACAGCCCCCCGGCGACCCGGTCGCCGTCACGGAACACGGCGGCGAAGGGAACATACCGGACCGGGCCGGCGACGGTCTCGTTCCACGCCATCAGCACGGCCAGGATCGCCTGCTCGATCTCCGGTCCCGGCGCCTCGATGATCTCCAGCCGCATCTCAGTCCGCCACGATCCGCGGTGCCGCCGCCCGCGGCGCGGCCAAACCCGCCCACACCCGCGCCGCGATCGCCGCGAAGGCAAGCCCCGCCGCGCTCTCCGGCGCACTCGCGCTGATCGGCGTCCCCGCATCCCCCGTCGTCCGGATATCCAGCAGCAGCGGCACCTCGCCCAGGAACGGCACGCCCAGCGCCTCCGCCTCCCGCCGCGCGCCACCATGCCCGAACAGCGCGGTCTCATGCCCGCAGTTCGGGCAGCAGAACACGCTCATGTTCTCCACCAGCCCCAGGATCGGCACCAGCGTCTTCTCGAACATCCGCACCCCCCGCCGCGCGTCGATCAGCGCGATGTCCTGCGGCGTGCTGACGATGACGGCCCCCGACAGGCTCACCCGCTGCGCCATCGTCAACTGCACGTCCCCCGTGCCGGGCGGCATGTCGACGACCATCACGTCCAGCGGCCCCCACTCCACCTGGCCCATCATCTGCTCCAGCGCGCTCATCACCATCGGACCGCGCCAGATCATCGCCGCGTCCGGGTCCACCAGGAACCCGATCGACATCGCGCGCAGCCCCCACGCCTCCAGCGGCACCATCCGCCCCTCCCGCAGCTCGGGCTTGCGGTCCACCCCCAGCATCCGCGGCAGGCTGGGGCCATAGATGTCGGCGTCCAGCAGCCCGACCCGCAGCCCTTGCCGCGCCAGCGACACGGCCAGGTTCACGGCCAGCGTGCTCTTGCCCACGCCCCCCTTGCCCGACGCGACGGCGACCACCCGGCCCACCTCCGCCAGCAGCGGCGGGCGCGCGGCAGGCTTTGCCGCGGTGGGCGGGGCTGCACGATGCGCCGTCAGCACGACCGTCGCGTTGGTCACGCCCGGCAACCGCCCCAGCGCCGCCTGCGCCCGCGCCCGCACCGCCTCCATCGCCGGCGCATGCGCGCGGTCCGTCCGCAACGCCACGTGCACCAGCCCGTCCCGCGCCTCCACGCTGTCCACCAGCCCCGCGGCAACCAGGTCGGCATGGCCGCCGGGGGCCGCGATGCCGGCAAGCGCCGAGCGGATCTGGTCGGGCGTCGGTGCCGTCATCGCTTGTAAACCCCTTCGGTCCGGTCAATATGCGCCGGGCACGCCGTGGCCGGGATATGGACCGCGGCACAGCGCCTGCCAACGGGAGCGATCACCACAGTGTCTTGGAACAACGGCGGCGGAAACAGCCCATGGGGCAATCCCGGCGGCAATCAGCCGAAGAAGCCGGACGGCGGGCCGGAACGCGGCCCGTGGGGCAACAACAACCCCGGCCGCAACCAGGGCGCCGGCGGCCTCCCGGACCTCGACGACCTCATCGCCCGCATGCAGGACAAGGCCCGGCGCTTCGTCCCCGGCGGCCCCGGCGGATTCGGCCGCGGCGGACGCGGGCAGGGGCGCCTCGTCGCCTTCCTCGCCCTCGTCGCCGTCGCCATCTGGCTCGCCAGCGGCTTCTACCGCGTCCAGCCCGACCAGCAGGGAGTCGTGCTCCGCTTTGGCGCCTATCAGCGCTCCACCCTGCCCGGCCTCAACTACCACATCCCCTGGCCCGTCGAGCAGGCGCTGACCCCCGCCGTCACCCGCATCAACCGCGTCGACGTCGGCTTCCGCGGCGCAGCCTCCAGCGACCGCAGCGGCCTCCTGCGCGGCCGCGAGCAACCGGGCGGCGACCGCGAAATCCCCGAAGAAGCCCTGATGCTGACCGGCGACGAGAACATCATCGACATCAACTTCAGCGTCTTCTGGCGCATCCGCGACGCCAGCGAATTCCTGTTCAGCACCCGCAACCCCGAGGAAACCGTCAAGTCCGCGGCGGAAAGCATGATGCGCCAGGTCATCGGCCGCACCCCCATCCAGCCCGCCCTCACCGAGGCCCGCGCCCGCATCGAGCAGGACGTCACTACCGGCACCCAGGCGATCCTCGACCAGTACCACGTCGGCGTCGAAGTCACCCAGGTCCAGCTCCAGCGCGTCGATCCCCCCGCCGCCGTCATCGAAAGCTTCCGCGACGTGCAGCGCGCGACGACCGACGCCGAGCGCGTCCGCAACGAGGCCGAAAGCTACCGCAACGACATCATCCCCCGCGCCCGCGGCGACGCCGCCCGCCTGACCGCCGAGGCCGAAGGCGCCCGCCAGTCCCTGATCGCCGAAGCCAGCGGCCAGGCCCAGCGCTTCCTCAGCGTCTACCAGGCCTATACCGCCGCAAAGGAAGTCACCCTGAAGCGTCTGTACATCGAGACGATGCAGGAAATCCTCTCCCGCACGCCCTCCATCGTCGTCGACGACAAGCTGCAGGGCATCGTGCCCTACCTGCCGCTCGACGCCACGCGCCCGCCCGCAGCCCAGGCGCCCCGCCCCGCGCCCCAGCCCATGCAGGGGACGCCCCGATGAACAACCGCCTCGTCATGGGCGGCGGCGTCGCCCTCGTGCTCGCCGCCTTCATCGCCCTCGCCAGCCTGTTCACCGTCAAGCAGACCGAGCAGGTGCTCATCACCCAGTTCGGCCAGCCCATCCGCGTCATCAGCAAGCCCGGCCTCCACGCGAAGCTGCCCTTCATCCAGACCATCATCAGCTTCGACCTCCGCCTGCTCGACTTCGAGAGCGGCGGCGAGGAAGTCATCCTCGCCGACCAGCGCCGCCTCATCATCGACAGCTTCACCCGCTTCCGCATCACCGACCCGCTGCGCTACTTCCAGGCCGTCGGCGCGCAGGAGAACGGCATCCGCGCCCGCCTCAACTCCGTCGTCACCTCCAGCCTCCGCCGCGTCCTCGGCAGCGAGACCCTGCTGAACGTCCTGTCCAGCGAACGCGCCCGCATCATGGAGCGCATCAAGGTCCAGGTCGCCGACGAGATGAAGAACTTCGGCGTCGCGATCGAGGACGTCCGCCTCCGCCGCGCCGACCTGCCCGAGGCCAACACCCAGGCCATCCTGGGCCGCATGAAGTCCGAACGCGAACGCGTCGCCAGCCAGCTCCGCGCCGAGGGCGCCGAAGCCAGCCTCCGCATCCGCGCCGACGCCGACCGCGACCGGACGGTGCTGCTTGCCGAGGCCCGCGCCCAGGCCGACCGCCTCCGCGGCGACGGCGAGCGCCTGTCCATCAAGACCTACGCCGACGCCTTCCAGCAGGACCCGCAATTCTACGAAACCTACCGCACCCTGCAGGCCTACCGCGAAGCCTTCGGCAAGGACGGCGGCTCCCGCCTCGTCCTCACCCCAGGCAACGACTTCCTGCGCCTGCTGCGGGAGGCGCCGAAGCCGTGACCTCCGGCAGAGCGCTCAGCCCCCCTCCCCGGGAAGGGAGGGTCCGGGCGTGGGTCGACGCGCCGGCCATGCCCCTGCACCTTGCGCACGCAGCCCTGCCATTGGCGCAAACGTGACTCGTCACCATCTCGGGCGATACGCATACCGCCTTACACCCTTCGGGAGTCCCTCCATGCGCCTCAGCCTCCTGCGCGCCGCCGTCCTCGCCTCGGCGTTGACCCTCCCGGCCCTGCTCCCGCCCGCCGCCCTCGCCCGCGGCGCCCCCGAAAGCTTCGCGGACCTCGCCGCCCAGCTCCAGCCCTCCGTCGTCAACATCAGCAGCAGCCAGGCGTCGCAGCAGCGTGCCGACCGCGGCGGACCCGGCGCCGGCCCCGACGTGCCGCAATTCCCCCCCGGCTCCCCGTTCGAGCAGTTCTTCCGCGACTTCCTCGACCGCCAACGCCCCGGCCAGGGCCAGGGACGCCGCCCCGAAGGCCGCGGCCCGCAACCCAGCCCGGGCCCCGACAGCCCCGGCGGACGCGCCACCTCCCTCGGCAGCGGCTTCATCGTCGACCCCGCCGGCTACATCGTCACCAACAACCACGTCATCGACGGCGCCGACGAGATCAGCGTCACCCTCACCGACAACACCACCCTCAAGGCCAAGCTCATCGGCAAGGACGAGCGCGTCGACCTCGCCCTCCTGAAGGTCGAAAGCGACAAGCCGCTCAAGGCCGTGTCCTTCGGCGACAGCGACGCCTCCCGCGTCGGCGACTGGGTGCTCGCCATCGGCAATCCCTTCGGCCTCGGCGGCTCCGTCACCGCCGGCATCGTCAGCGCCCGCGGCCGCGACATCCGCGTCGGCCCCTATGACGACTTCATCCAGACCGACGCCGCCATCAACCGCGGCAACTCCGGCGGCCCGCTGTTCAACATGGCCGGCGAGGTCATCGGCATCAACACCGCCATCTACTCGCCCTCCGGCGGCTCCGTCGGCATCGGCTTCTCCGTCCCCGCCAACATGGCCAAGTCCGTCGTCGCCCAGCTCCGCGAGTTCGGCCGCGCCCGCCGCGGCTGGCTCGGCGTCCGCATCCAGCAGGTGACCCCCGACATCGCCGAAAGCCTCGGCCTGCGGGAAGCCACCGGCGCCATGGTCGCCGGCGTCAACGACGGCGGCCCGGCCGACAGCGCCAAGATCAAGAACGGCGACATCATCCTGAAATTCAACGGCCAGGACGTGAAGGAGATGAAGACCCTCCCGCGCATCGTCGCCGAAACCCCCATCGGCAAGGGCGTCCCCGTCGTCCTCTGGCGCGACGGCAAGGAAGTCATCGTCCAGGCCTCGGTCGGCGAACTGCCGGACGACATCCAGCAGGCCAGCGCCGGCAGCACCACGACGCCGTCCCGTCCCAGCCGCACGGCCGAGATCGCGGGCCTCGGCGCCCGCCTCTCGCCCATCACCGACGAGCTGCGGGAGAAGTTCAAGCTCGGCGCCGACCAGAAGGGCGTCGTCATCACCGACGTCACCAACGACGGCCCGGCCGCCGGCCGCGGCCTCAAGGCCGGCGACGTCATCGTCGAAGTCCAGCAGGAGCCGGTCACCACCCCCGCCGACGTCGTCGAGCGCATGGACCGCTACCGCAAGCAGAACCGCAAGTCGGTGCTGATGCTCATCCAGGGCGCCGACGGCCTCCGCTGGATCCCCGTGCCGCTCGCGGCCGACACGACGCGCAAGCCGGGGTAGGTGGCGCCGCATCCGGACACCTGGCTCCGGGTCCTCCCCGACGGGCTCTTCTGCGAGCCCGGCGGCTTCTTCATCGACCCGGTCCGCCCGGTCGACCGCGCCGTCATCACCCATGCCCATGCCGACCACGCGCGGCCCGGGCATAGGGCCGTCCTCGCCAGCCCGGAAACCATCGCGCTGATGGATGTCCGCATGGGCGAGGGCAGGGCAGGGGCCTCGCAACAGGCCCAGCCCTACGGCCAGGTCATCGGCATCGGCGACGTCCGCGTCTGGCTGCAACCCGCCGGCCACGTGCTCGGCAGCGCGCAGGTCGCGATGGAATACCGCGGCAGCCGGGCCGTCGTCAGCGGCGACTACAAGCGCGCCAGCGACCCCACCTGCCTCCCCTTCACGCCCATCCCCTGCGACGTCTTCGTCACCGAGGCCACCTTCGCCCTCCCCGTCTTCCGCCACCCCAAGGCCGAAGGCGAGGTCCGCAAGCTCGTCGACAGCGTCGAGCTCTTCCCGACCCGCACCCATGTCGTCGGCGCCTATGCCCTGGGGAAGGCGCAACGCATGATCGCCCTGCTGCGCCAGGCCGGCTGGGACCGCCCCATCTACCTCCACGGCGCCATGATACCCCTGTGTGCCGCCTACGAACGCCTCGGCGTGCCCCTGGGCGACCTCCGCCCCGCCACCGTCGCCGACAAGGCCGCCCTCGCCGGCGCCATCGTCATCGCCCCCCCCAGCGCCATCGCCGACCGCTGGGCCCGCCGCCTGGCCGAACCCGTCACCTGCATGGCCAGCGGCTGGATGCGCGTCCGCCAGCGCGCCCGCAGCAAGGGCGTGGAACTTCCCCTCGTCGTCAGCGACCACTCCGACTGGGACGAACTCCTCGCCACCCTCGACGAGGTCGCCGCCCCCGAGGTCTGGGTCACCCACGGCCGCGAGGAAGCCCTGATCCACGAAGCCGCCAAACGCGGCATCCGCGGCCGCGCCCTCCGCCTGGTCGGCTACGGCGACGAGGAGGAGGACACCCCGCCCCAGGAGCAGGCGGCGTGACCCCGGACAACCAGCCCCCGCCATGATCGCCTTCGCCGAACTGCTCGAACGCCTCGTCCTCACCCCCGGCCGCCTTGCCAAGGTCGCGCTCCTGCGCCGCTACTTCGCCACGCAGCCCGACCCCGACCGCGGCTTCGGCCTCGCCGCCCTCACCGGCGAACTCGCCTTCCAGGCCGCGAAACCCGCCCTCATCCGCGCCCTCGCGGAAGAACGCACCGACCCCGTGCTGTTCGAATGGTCCCGCGACTACGTCGGCGACCTCGCGGAAACCACCGCCCTCATCTGGCCCGAACGCCCCACCAACGCCCCCCCGCCGACCCTCACCGAAGTCGTGCAAGGCCTCCTCTCCACCCCCAAATCCGAACTCCCCTTCGTCGTCGCCGGCTGGCTCGACGCCTCCGACGCCTCCGTCCGCTTCGCCCTCCTCAAGCTCATCACCGGCAGCCTCCGTGTCGGCGCCTCCGCCCGCCTCGCCAAGATCGCCCTCTCCGAACTCGCCGAGGGCCGCGTCGCCCCCGACGAAATCGAGGAGCTATGGCACGGCCTGGCCCCGCCCTACGCCCCCCTCTTCGCCTGGCTGGAAGGGCAGGGACCCCGCCCCGACCCGCAAGGCGCCCCCGTCTTCCGCCCCCCCATGCTCGCCCACCCGCTGGAAGCGCCGGACGTCGCGGTCCTCGACCCCGCCGCCTTCCGCGCCGAATGGAAATGGGACGGCATCCGCATCCAGCTCGTCGCCACCCCCAGCGGCCGCCGCATCTACTCCCGCGGCGCCGACGACGTCTCCGCAGCCTTCCCTGAAATCCTCGACGCCATGCGCTTCGAGGCCGTCCTGGACGGCGAACTCCTCGTCGTCCGTGACGACCAGGTCGCGCCCTTCGCCGACCTGCAGCAGCGCCTCAACCGCAAATCCCCGGGCGCGAAGATGCAGAAGGACTTCCCGCTCCACGTCCGCCTCTACGACCTCCTGTTCGACGGCGACGAAGACCTCCGCCCGCTCCCCTTCGACACGAGACGCGCCCGCCTCGAGACCTGGTTCGCGCATCACAAGCCCCCCCGCATGGACCTGTCCGACCTCATCCCCTTCACCACCGTCGACGAACTCGCCGCCATCCGCGAGGGCACCCGCGCCGCCAGCATCGAAGGCCTGATGCTCAAGCGCGCCGACAGCCCCTATGTCCCCGGCCGCCCCAAGGGCCAGTGGTGGAAGTGGAAGCGCGACCCCCTCACCATCGATGCCGTCATGATGTACGCCCAGCGCGGCCACGGAAAACGCAGCAGCTTCTACAGCGACTACACCTTCGGCCTCTGGCGCGACGACGGCGAGCTGGTCCCCGTCGGCAAGGCCTATTCCGGCTTCACCGACGCCGAACTCGTCCAGCTCGACCGCTGGGTCCGCAACCACACCACCAACCGCTTCGGCCCGGTGCGGGAGGTCGAGCACGGCCTGGTTCTGGAAGTCGCCTTCGACGCCGCCCAGCGCAGCAGCCGCCACAAATCCGGCGTCGCCCTCCGCTTCCCCCGCATCGCCCGCCTCCGCTGGGACAAGCCCCCCGCCGAAGCCGACCGCCTCGCAACGCTGATCCGCCTCATCGACGGCTCATCGCGCCACGATGGTGAGCCGTAGGGTGGAATGCCCGTCCGCATTCCACCAACAGCCGCCCACAAGACTAATGCGCAGCGCCCAGATAGGCGGCACGAACGGCCGGGTCGGTCTTCAACTGCGCCGCCGGGCCCTGTGCGGACAGGCGCCCGTTCTCCATCACATACCCGTAATCGGCGACGTCCAGCGCGGCGGCGGCGAACTGCTCCACCAGCAGCATCGTGGTCTTCGCCTCCTTCAGCCGCGCGATGGTCGCGAACACGTCGGCGACCAGGCGCGGCGCCAGGCCCATGCTCGGCTCGTCCAGCAGCAGCACCTCGGGGTTCAGCATCAACGCCCGGGCCATCGCCAGCATCTGCTGCTCCCCGCCCGAAAGCGTGCCCGCAAGCTGCGCGCGGCGTTCGGCCAGGCGCGGAAACAGCGCATACATCCGCTCCAGATCGGCGGGAACGTCCCCCTTCGGCCGGCTGCCGGTCAGGCGCGGAAACGCGCCCATGACCAGGTTGTCCGCGACGCTCAGCGTCCCGAACACCCGGCGCCCCTCCGGCGAATGCGCCAGGCCCCGCCGGGTGATGGCGTGCGACGGAAGCCCCGCGATCGGCTGCCCCGCCAGCGTGATGCTGCCGCTCTCCGGCTTGATCATGCCGGACAGCGCCCGCAGCGTCGTCGTCTTGCCCGCCCCGTTGCTGCCGATCAGGGTCACGAGCTGCCCCTGCTCCACCGTCAGCGTCAGCCCGTGCAGCACCTGCACCTTGCCGTATCCGGCAACCAGGTTCTGGACCTGCAGCATCAGGCGGCCTCCACCACGGCGCCGCCGAGGTAGGCGGCGATGACCTTCTCGTCCGCCTGAACGGCAGCCGGCGGCCCCTCGGCGATCTTCTGGCCGAAATCCAGCACCGTCACCGTGTCGCACAGGCTCATCACCACATCCATGTGATGCTCGATCAGCAGCAGCGTGATCCCGTGGTCCCTGATCTTGCGGATGATCTCGATGAGATCCTTGATGTCCGGCGCCGTAAGCCCCGCGGCAGGCTCGTCCAGCAGCAGCAGCTTGGGGTCCAGCGCCAGCGCCCGCCCGATCTCCAGCAGCCGCTGCTTGCCGTACGGCAGGTTCCGCGCCTCCTCGTTGGCCAGGTGGTCCAGCCCCACGAACCGCAGGATGCTGGCCGCACGCACCTGCGCCTCCGCCTCCTCCCGCTTGGCCCGGCCCGTCCCGAGCGCCACCTCCGCCAGCGAAGCCTCATACGTGTGGTGCAGCCCAACCATCACGTTCTCGATCAACGTCAGCTCGCCGAACAACTGCACGTTCTGGAACGTCCGCGCGATCCCGGCGGCGGCGATGTCGGGGGACTTCTTGCCCACCAGGCTCACGCCCTCCAGCTTGATGTCGCCCGACGTCGGCACATAGATCCCGGTCAGCACGTTCATCATCGTCGACTTGCCGGACCCGTTGGGCCCGATCAACCCGTGGATGGTGCGGGGCATGACCATGAGATCCACCTGGTTCAGCGCCTTCAGCCCGCCGAACTGCATCACGACGGACTGAACCTCCAGCAGCGCCCGCCCGGCCTCGACCTTCGGTTCCGTGGCGGACCAGATGTGGCTGTCGTCGCCCTGCGCCGTGATGACCGCGTGCGCCTGCACCAGACCGGGGCGAAGCCGCGCGATGGCGGTGCGGATGAACCCGTAGATGCCGTCCGGCAGGTAGTAGACGACGAACAGGATCATCGCGCCGAAGATCGCCAGCTTGTAGTCCGTGATCCGGTCCAGCAGGAGCGAGAACACGAAGAACCCGACGCAGAGCGCGACCGGGATGGCGATCGCGGTCTTGTTCTCGGCCTTGCGGATCGACGTCGCGCCGGAAACCACGGCCACGGCGGCGATGATGCCGGCGATGATGCGGAACAGCTCGATATCCGCCAGCAGGTTCGGCAGCACGACGATGATGACGGCCCCCAGCATCGGGCCCACCCGGGACTTCCGCCCGCCCAAAGTGACGGCAAGCAGGAACTGGATCGCAAGCTCGATCCCGAAGTTGTTGGGGGCCACATACTGCTCGGAATACGCGAACAGCACGCCCGCCAGGCCGGCCATCCCGGCACTGAACGCGAACGCGATCACCTTGTGCTTGTAGACGCTGACGCCCATGCAGTCGGACGCGATCGGCGCGTCCCGCAGCGCCTCGAACGCGCGGCCATACCGGCTCGCGATCAGGCGGTTGATGGCGACCAGGCTGAGCAGCAGCGCGATCAGGACGACGAAGTAGAACTCGAACTCCCGCAGCCGGGCCAGCGACATGTCGAAGAACGGAACCTGATCGGCGAAGTCCCGCAGGTCGTAGAACAGCGGCTTCGTGAGCGTGATGCCCAGCGGACCGTTGGTCAGGAAGTCCATCTCGTTGATGAGCGTGTAGATGATGGTCCCGAACGCCAGCGTCACCATCGCCAGGTAGGGGCCCGTCACCTGCAGCGCGGGCAGCGCCAGCACCAGGCCGAACAGCGCCGCCATCACGATCCCCACCGGGATCGCCGGGATCATGCCGATGCCGAGCTTCAGGCTCATGATCCCGGCCGTGTAGGCGCCGATCCCCAGCAGCGCCGCGTGGCCGAGCGAAACCTCTCCCGTATAGCCGAACACGATGTCCAGCCCCAGCAGCAGGATGGAGAAGATGAGGATCACGACCAGCAGATGCAGGTAATAGGCGTTCGTCACCAGGAACGGGAACGCCAGAAGTGCGGCGACGAGGAGTCCGGACTTGAGGAATGCGGGCACTGCGTCAGACCTTCTTGATCGTCTTCTTGCCGAACAGGCCGGATGGCTTGAACGTCAACACCAGCAGCAGCAGCACCAGGCCCGGCACGTCCTGGTAGCCCGTCGAGAAGTAATACCCCGTCAGCTTCTCGATCACCCCCAGCAGCAGCCCCCCCACGATGACGCCGAACCCGCTGTTCAGCCCGCCGATGATCGCGACCGCGAACGCCTTCAGCCCCAGCACCGCACCCAGTCGCGGCCCCGTCAGCGTGACCGGGGAAATCAGCACCCCCGCGAACGCCGCCGTCATGCTGCTCAGCGCGTAGCTGAACGTGATCACCAGCCCCGTGTTGATCCCCATCAGCCCGGCCGCGTCACGGTCGTTCGCCGTCGCGACGACGGCCTTGCCGAAGATGCTCCGCCGGTTGAACAGCTCGACCGCGAGCATCAGCGCCAGCGCGCCGAACACGATCGCCACCTCCATCGGCAGCACCCGAACGCCCATCACGTCGATCGGCGTCTCCGGCAACGGGCTCGGAAACTTCAGGTCGTCGCGGCCCCAGATGTTCTCGGCCAGGTTCTTGAAAATGATCCCCAGCGCGATCGTGGCCATGATCCACCCGCTCTCGGACTTCATCTTGATCGCCTGGCGCACGCCCAGCCGCTCCACCACGGCGCCCTGCAGCAGCCCGAACGCCAGCACGATGGGAAGCATCGCCCAGTAGCCGACCAGGTAGGTGGCGGTAAGCCCCACCAGCGACCCCAGCATCAAGGCCTCGCCCTGCCCGAAGTTCAGCGTCTTCGACGTCGCGAACGTCAGCTGATACCCGAAGGCGATGACGCCGTAGATCATGCCGACGGCGATGCCGCTCACGACAAGCTGGGCGAGGATCTGCATGCGCGGTTCCTGGATAAGAAAACCCCCCTGCCGGCGGCAGGGGGGTCATGTTCATCGCCGGCGCTGTTACGCGCGCGGCTTGGTCCGGACGGCCTTGTCCCCGGCGATGTCCTCGGGCTGCGCAGGCTGCACGCGGCCGTCGGAAATCTTGCCGAAGACGGGGATGTTGTTCGTGATCGCCTCGTGGTCGGTCTTGCTGAACGGCTTGTCGTAGATCGTGACGACGCCCTCGACCTTCGTCTCCAGCGCCTCGAGCGCGTCCTTGATCTTGCGGCCCTCGGTCCCGCCCGCCTGCTTGATCGCGGCCGCAAGCAGATACACGCTGTCGTAGCCCTGCGCCGCGGACACCGGCGACGGCATCCGGTCCGTCTTGTAGGCCTCCTGATACGCCTTGATGAAGGCCGCGCGCTTCGGCGTGTTCGGAAGCTGCACGAACGTCTGGGGCATCATCGCCCCGTTCCCGTTCGGCCCGGCCGTATCGATGAAGCTCGCCATGCTCAGCGTCCAGCTCCCGACCAACGGCACCTTCCACCCCAGCTTCGCCTGGCCGTTCGCGATCTGCGCCAGCTCCGGCCCGATCCCGTAGGTCAGGATCACGTCCGCGCCGGCTTCCTTGGCCCGCAGCAGCTGCGCGGTCATGTCCGTGTCGCCGATGTTGAACTTCTCCACCGCGACCGGCTTGATCGACTTGGCGGACAGGGACTTCTCCAGGTCCTCGCGCCCCAACTGGCCGTAATTCGTGCTGTCGGCCAGGATCGCCGGCTTCTTGAAGCCGCTGCGGATCATCTGATCGACGATCATCGGCGCCTGGATATTGTCGGCGGCGGCGTTGCGGAAGATGAAGTTGGCGCGTTCCTTCGCGAACTGCTGCGTGATGATGCTGCCGGTGGCAACGTTGTTCATCACGGGAATCTCGGCTTCCTGGTAGAAGCGCTGCGACGCCAGCGCCACGCCGGTGTTGATGAACCCGACGGTCGCGACGACCTTCTCCTTGTTGATCAGCTCCTGCGCGATCTGCACGCCCACCTCGTTGCGGGCCTCGTCGTCACGCTCGATCAACTGGATCTGACGGCCCAGCACGCCCCCGGCCTTGTTGATCTCCGCTACGGCGAGCTTCACGCCGTCCCGCATCGACACGCCCATCGACGACGATCCGCCGGTGAACGGGCCGGACACGCCGATCTTGATGGGGGCGCCCTGGGCGAAGGCGGACGGGCCGGAGAGGGAAAGGGTGGCGGCGGTGGCCGCAGCCGCGAGCAGGACTTGACGCCGGGTCAGACGCATTCGGGACGCTCCTCAGGTAACGCGCGTTTCGCGCATGGCCCCTGTTCAGGGTGGGCGGGCTATAACATGCGGTTTCGCCCCCGTCATGCGGCGGATTACCCGGCTGTGAAGAAAATACGACACCTTCCCCCGGGCTGGCCCACGGTCCATATCACGCGCATGACACCCTGGTTCATCCCATGCTGACACGCCGCCAGGCCGCGCTGCTGGCCCCCGCCGGCATCCTCGCGCTGGGCATGGCCGGCGCCGCAGCCTGGATCGCGCTCCAGCCCGAAGGCGCGGCGGTTCCCATCGGCGGCCCGTTCCGCCTCCTGGACGGGGACGGGCGGACGGTGACGGAACAGCAGTTCCGTGGCCGGTGGATGCTGGTGTATTTCGGCTACACCCACTGCCCCGACGCGTGCCCGACCGCGCTGCAGGACATGGCGAACGCGCTGGACCAGCTCGGCCCGAAGAAGAAGGACGTCGCGATCCTGTTCATCACCGTCGATCCGGAGCGGGACACCCCCGCCGTCGTGAAGGACTACGTGGCGGCGTTCGAGGCGCCGATCACCGCGCTCAGCGGCAGCGCCGAAGCGGTCGCAGGCGCCGCCCGGGCCTACCGCGTCTACTATGCCAGGCACCCGACCAAGGACGGAGGCTACGACATGGACCACAGCAGCATCATCTACCTGATGGACCCCCGCGGCCGCTTCGCCGCGAACTTCACCCACGAAACGCCCCCGGACCAGATCGCCGCCAAGCTGCGGAGCCTCCTGTGATCCACGCCGCCCTGCTGCTGTTCCTCGCCCCGGCCCTCGCCCACGCCGGCAGCGTGACGGTGCGGAACGGCTCGGGCGAGACGATCAGCGGCATCCACATGGCGCCGTCCGGATCGGGCGCGGTGGGCGAGAACCGGATGCGCTCGCAACTCCCCCCGGGGGCGGAGGCGCGGATCACCTACAGCACAGGCTGCCAGGCGGACGTACGGATCGCATACGCAAGCGGCCGGACGGAGGTGTTCGCGGGCCTCGACGTGTGCGTCGACGCCCGGGTCGTCGCAGGCTCGGGCGGCGTCGCCGGCCCGGCGATGGCGCCTGGCGCCTCCAGCCCCGCCCCCGCCCCCGCAAGGCCCGGCGGCGGTTCCGCACCCGCCGTCGCGCAGCCTGCCAAGGCGCCGCAGCCCGCCGTGCCGCCCTGGACAGGGCGCAGCCTGACGCGCCGCTTCGGCGGCATGGAGTAGCAGGCTGCCGAAAAACGTCTTGGGCAGAGAGATCCGCCTCAGATCGTCATGCCCGGGGTGTCCCGGGCACCCACGTCGATCCTGCGACACCGGCCTCAGGCGCGCAAAGAAACGTTCTGTACGCGGGACGACGTGGATGGCCGGGACCAGCCCGGCCATGACGAAATAGGAAAAGAATTTTCCGGGAGCAGTGTTCTTCATCGGATACTTGGTGCGGCCAACCTTCAATGCCCCGTATTCGCCGCAGCAAAGGCCGCCTTCTGCTCCGCCGTCGCCTCCCTCTGATGCAGCGCCTGCCACTCCTTGTAAGGCATCCCGTACACGATCTCCCGCGCCTCAGGGTCCGTAAGCGTCACCCCGTGTCCCGCCGCCTCCTCCCGGTACCACCGGCTCAGGCAGTTCCGGCAGAACCCGGCCAGGTTCATCATGTCGATGTTCTGCACGTCGCTCCGCCCGCGCAGGTGCTCCACCAGGCGCCGGAACGCCGCAGCCTCCAGTTCGGTCCGGGTCGCGGGATCGAGTTCGGTCATCGCCTTGCCTCCTGATCACCAGAACATGGCGCACCCGGGGCCTGGATCAACCGCCACGCCACCCCCATAGTGCCGCCCGGAGGGAACCCGATGGCCTGGACCGACGAGCGCGCGCGCAAGCTGCTGCGTGACATGTTCGACGCGGCGGTCGCCAGCGCGGACCCGCACGCCGTACTCGCCGCCCACCTGCCGCCGCCGCCCCGCGGCCGCACCATCGTCGTGGGCGCCGGCAAATCCGCCGCCTCCATGGCCGCCGCGCTCGAAGCCGCATGGCCCGGCCCCATCGAGGGCGTCGTCGTCACCCGCTACGGCCACGCCGTCCCTACCGCCCGAATCCGCGTCCTCCAATCCAGCCACCCCGTCCCCGACGCCAACAGCGTCGACGCCGCCCGCCAGATCATGGCCGCGGTCCAAGGCCTCTCCCCCGACGACCTCGTCATCGCGCTCATGTCCGGCGGCGCATCCGCCCTCATGGAACTACCGGCCGACGGCCTCACCCTCGACGACATGATGGCCGTGAACGCCGCGCTGCTGGAATCCGGGGCGCCCATCGGTGCCATGAACGCGGTCCGCAAGCACCTCTCGGCCATCAAGGGCGGGCGCCTGGCCGCCGCCGCCGCCCCGGCCCGCGTCGTCACCCTCGCCATCAGCGACGTCCCGGGCGACGACCCCGCCACCATCGGCAGCGGCCCCACCGTGCCGGACGTCAGCACCTGGGCCGACGTGCGCGCCATCGCCGCGCGCCACGCCCTGCGCCTGCCGCGGACGGACGGCCCCGAAACCCCGAAACCCGGCCAGATCGCGACCGACATCCGCATGATCGCAACCCCCATGATGGCCCTGGAAGCCGCCGCCGCCGTCGCCCGGCGCCACGGCCTCGCCCCGGTCATCATGGGCGACGCGATCGAGGGCATCGCCAGCGAGGTCGGCGCATCCATGGGCGCCCTCGCCGCCGCCGCCCGGGCCGGCGGGGACCGGCGCGACGGCCCCGCCGTCCTGCTCTCGGGCGGGGAGACGACCGTGATGCTCCCCGCCGGCCACACGGGGAAGGGCGGCCGCAACACCGAGTTCCTGCTCAGCCTCGCCATCGCGCTCGCGGGCGCCGAACGCGTCTGGGCCATGGCCGGCGACACGGACGGCATCGACGGCAACCAGGACGCCGCCGGCGCGATCGTGGCGCCCGATACGCTCGCCCGCGCAGCGGCCCTGGGGCTGGACGCCGGCGCGCTGCTGGCCGCCCACGAAAGCTATCGGCTGTTCCACGCGTTGGGCGACCTGGTGCGGACCGGACCCACGCTCACCAACGTCAACGATTTCCGGGCCATCCTGGTCGCCTGAGGGGAATACGCATGGCCCAACGCATGAAGCTGCGCCGGCGGCGCCGGACGAAGATCATCGCCACGCTGGGGCCGGCCAGCAGCTCGGCCGAGGTCCTCTCCCGCCTGTTCCAGGCCGGCGCCGACGTCTTCCGCCTCAACTTCAGCCACGGCACGCATGAGGACCACCTGGCCCGAATCACCATGATCCGCGCGCTGGAGGAACACTGGGGCCGTCCCATCGGCATCCTGGCGGACGTGCAGGGACCGAAGCTGCGCGTGGGCCGCTTCCAGGGCGGCCGGGTCGCGCTGCAGACCGGGCAGATGTTCCGCCTGGACCTCTCCAACGTCCCCGGCGACCGCAACCGGGTCGCGCTGCCCCACCCCGAGATCATCCAGGCCGCCGGGATCGGCACGTCCCTGCTGCTGGACGACGGCAAGCTGCGGCTCCGCGTCGTCCGCGTGCGGGAGGACCACCTGGAAACCGAGGTCGTGACCGGCGGCCCCCTCTCGGACCGCAAGGGCGTGAACGTCCCGGACGTGGCGCTCCCCATCCCCGCGCTCACGGCAAAGGACCGCATCGACCTCGACTTCGCGCTGGCCCACGGCGTCGACTTCATCGGCCTCAGCTTCGTCCAGCGGGCGGAGGACGTGGCGGAGGCCAAGGCGATCGCCGCCGGCCGTGCCTGGATCATGACCAAGATGGAAAAACCCCAGGCGCTGGAAAACCTCGACGCCATCCTCGCGGAATCCGACGCCGTGATGGTCGCCCGCGGCGACCTCGGCGTGGAACTCCCGCCCGAGGAGGTGCCCCTGGCCCAGAAGCGCATCGTCCGCGCCGCCTGGCAGCGCGGCATCCCCGTCG
>CAXTPG010000001.1:122070-132206 GCA_964246015.1 uncultured Acetobacteraceae bacterium | reverse complement strand
GAAGATCAACCTCCGCCCCCACGACCACGACAAGCGCGCCTGGATCACCGGCGCCTGCGCCGAACCCGGCGCCGCCGACCTCTGCTTCATCACCGCGGTCGGCCCGGAGGAGGTCGTCGGCCACCTCCACTCCTGCCGCGTCGCGATCGAGGCCGGGCCGGTCGCGCGGCAGGGCGCGTTGGGCGCCATCCAGTCGGTCTACTGCCGCGACCCCGACGGCAACCTGATCGAGATCGCGTCCTACCTGGACCGGTGATCGTCTCCCTCTTCCGATGGGCTACGGTGTCCACACATCTCCTGCGGATACCCTTCTTCTCCCCTCCCTGAGATCAGGGAGGGGCCGGGGTGGGTTGATGGCGCCAGCGAAAGACGTGTGTTTGCAGCAACTTCGTAGCCAGACAGCCCGAGCGTGCGGTGCCCACCCCTAGCTCCTGCCTAGGTGGGAGGGGGCTTTCAGCCCTTGATCCGCCGGCCCCATCCCAATAACACCCTCCCGCGACCCCCAGCCCGGCAGTTCCATGCACCTTCGCACCATCGGCATCACCAGCCTCGTCCTCTTCCTCGCGAGCATTCCCTTCGCCAATTGGCTCATCGGGAACGTCGGCACCGTGTGCGTGCCGAACGGCCCGTGCCTGATCCCGGTGGCGCCCGGCCTCATGGCCCCGTCCGGCGTGCTTGCGGCCGGGGCGGCGCTCGTGCTGCGCGACGTCGTGCAGCGGTGCCTCGGTCTCGGCTGGGGCATCGCCGCGGTCGTCGTCGGCACGGCCCTCTCGGCCCTGATCGCCCCGCCGTCGCTGGTGCTGGCCTCCGGCGCAGCGTTCCTGCTCAGCGAGCTGGCGGACCTCGGCGTCTACACGCCGTTGCAGCGGCGCGGGCTGGTGCTGGCCGTCGTCGCCTCGTCCGCCCTGGGCCTGGTGGTCGACAGCGTCGTGTTCCTGACGCTCGCCTTCGGCAGCCTGCAGTTCCTCCCCGGCCAGATCGTCGGCAAGGCCTGGGCCGTGCTGTTCAGCGTGCCCTTGATCCGCGTGCTGCGGCGCCTCGCCCCCGCATAGCGTGCGCGACTTCGACTTCCACCTGCCGCCGGAGCGCATCGCCCACCACCCTGCCCGCCCCCGCGACTCCGCCCGGCTGCTGCACGTCGGACCCACGCTCGCCGACCGCCACGTGCGCGACCTCCCATCCCTGCTGCGCGACGGCGACGTTCTGGTCGCCAACGACACGAAGGTCATCCCGGCGCAGTTCGAGGCCCGGCGCGGCGACGCACGGATCGGCCTCACGCTCGACCAGCCCCGTCCGGGCGGCGCCTGGCACGCCCTGGCCCGCAACGCCCGCCGCCTGCGCCCCGGCGACACGCTCACCTTCGACGTCGCCCCCGGCCTCACCGCCGAGATCCTGGACACCCACGAGGGCGGCGCCGTAACCCTGCGCTTCCACGGCGACCCCGCCGACGCCGGCGCGCTCGCCCTGCCGCCCTACATCCACCGCCCCCACGGTCCCACCCCGGACGACCAGGCCGACTATCAGACCGTGTTCGCCGCCCGCCCCGGCGCCGTCGCCGCCCCCACCGCTGCGCTGCACTTCACTCCAGCCCTGCGCGATGCCATCGCCGCCCGCGGCATCCCCACCGTGACCGTCACGCTGCACGTCGGCGCCGGCACCTTCCTGCCCGTCCGCGACGACCCGGCCCACCACGTCATGCATCAGGAACGCGGCCGCATCACGCCCCAGGCCGCCGAGGCCATCAACGCCGCCCGACGCATCGTCGCCATCGGCACCACCACGCTGCGCCTGCTGGAATCCGCCGCCGACGACCACGGCCGCGTCCAGCCCTTCGACGGCGACACCGCCCTGTTCATCCAGCCCGGCCACCGCTTCCGCACCGCCGCCGCCCTGCTGACCAACTTCCACCTGCCGAAATCGACGCTGTTCATGCTCGTCTGCGCCTTCGCCGGCACCGACCGCATGCGTGCCGCCTATGCCCACGCCATCGCCTCCGGCTACCGCTTCTACAGCTACGGCGACTCCTCGCTGCTGGAGCGCGCGTGACGTTCGGGCACAGCGTCGCCGCAACGGACGGCCCGGCCCGCGCCGGGCTGCTGAGCACGGCGCATGGCGACGTGGAGACGCCCGTGTTCATGCCCGTCGGCACCGCCGGCACCGTGAAGGCGATGACGGCGGACCAGGTCCGCGCGACGGGCGCGGGGCTGGTGCTGGGGAACACCTATCACCTGATGCTCCGCCCCGGCGCCGACCGCATCGAAGCGCTGGGCGGCCTGCACCGCTTCATGGACTGGCCCGGCCCCATCCTGACCGACAGCGGCGGCTTCCAGGTCATGTCGCTGGCCGGGTTGCGCACCCTCGATGAGGGCGGCGTCACCTTCCGCTCGCACCTGGACGGGTCGAAGCACCGCCTGACGCCGGAAACCGCGACCCGCATCCAGCACCAGCTCGACGCCACGATCACGATGGCGCTCGACGAATGCACCCCCTTCCCCGCCACGCCCGACCAGGTGCGAACCAGCATGGCGCTGTCGATGCGCTGGGCCGCCCGGTCGCGCGCGGCCTTCGTGCCACGCCCCGGCTACGCCCAGTTCGGCATCGTGCAGGGCGGCACCATCCCTGCGCTGCGGGCCGAAAGCGCCGCCGCCCTCTGCGGCATCGGGTTCGAGGGCTACGCCGTCGGCGGCCTCGCGGTCGGGGAAGGCCAGGCCGCGATGTTCGAGACGCTGGAGGCGACGGTGCCGCATCTTCCCGCCGACCGCCCGCGCTACCTGATGGGAGTCGGCACGCCGGACGACCTGCTGGGGGCGGTCGCGCGGGGCGTCGACATGTTCGACTGCGTGATGCCGACCCGCGCCGGCCGCACCGCCCGCGCCTTTACCTCGGGCGGCGTGCTCAACCTCCGCAACGCCCGCCACGCCGCCGACCCGGCGCCGCTCGATCCCCAGTGCGCCTGCACGGCTTGCACGCGGCACAGCCGGGCCTACCTTCACCACCTGTTCCGCGCCGACGAGATGCTGGGCCCCATGCTCCTGACGCAGCACAACCTGACCTACTACCAATCCCTCATGCAGGGCATGCGCCGCGCGATCGTCGACGGCCGGCTGGCCACGCACGCCGCCGCGGTGCGGGCCGGGTGGGACTGATGCAGCTCGGCACGCCCACCGCCGTCCCCGCCAGCCCGGACGATGCGGTGCTGGAGCGGGTGCCGAACCCCACGCCCGAGCAGGACTACCTCGTCCGCTTCACCTGCCCCGAGTTCACCAGCCTGTGCCCGATGACGGCCCAACCGGACTTCGCGCATATCGTCATCGACTACGTCCCCGGCGACTGGCTGGTCGAAAGCAAGTCGCTGAAGCTGTTCATGGCCAGCTTCCGCAACCACGGCGCCTTCCACGAGGCCTGCACGATGCTGATCGCCGGCCGGCTGATGGACCTGCTGACCCCGCGCTGGCTGCGGATCGGGGCGTACTGGTATCCGCGCGGGGGCATTCCGATCGACGTGTTCTGGCAATCGGCGGCAGCGCCCACGGGCGTCTGGGTGCCGGACCAGGGCGTGCCTTCGTATCGCGGGCGGGGGTGAGGCCCCAAACCCTCATCGCACCGGCACGAAATGCTCCGTCACCTCGGCCGCGATGAAGCCCAGCTTGCGGATCGTCGTGCGGTTCAGCATCGAGCCATCGGGCTGCAGATACCACCACTGGTCCATGGTCACGTTCTTCAGCGCGTTGCCCGGTGACAGCGCCAGCGTCCACTGCCAGTGGAAGGCCCGTCCGGCCGCCTCGCCGGTCGCCGTGCCGACCATGTCGTTCGCCGTCGCCTCGAACCGGCCCGGCGCGATGCGGCGCATGTGCCACTCCCGCGTCACCGGCGCGTCCGTCCCGATCGTTAGACGCTGCGTCATCCGCAGCCCGTCCGCGCCGTCCGCCATTCCGTCGCAGTCGGTCGTGACGATGCTCGACGGCTGACCCGAGCGGTCCTCCAGCACCCCCCAGGAGCGGACGCGGCCCGTGAAGAACGCCACGGGGTCGAAGGCCGGTCCCTCCTTCGCGAACGCGGCGACGGGAAGCGGCTCGCCGCACGCGGACAGGGCGAGCAGAAGCATCAGGGCGATTGGGCGCATCTGCCGTGAATACAACGAAACAGGGGAGGCCGAAGCCTCCCCTGCATCACGTCTTGGTTCGGGTATCAACGGCGCGGCGGGTTGGCCCCGCTGGTGGCGGCGCCCGTCGTCGACGCACCCTTGTCGGCAGCCGGCATCGGCGTGCCGCCCGGCGTGCCGCCAGCCTTGCCGATCGTGCCCGTCTTGCCCGTCCCGTCGTCGATCTCGACCTCCGTGTGACGCACGGTGTCCCGGACCGTCTGGGTGCGGTCGCTGGCCTGCTTGTGCAGCCCGATCTCCTCGACCACACGGGCCTCCTTGCTGATGACGGCTTCCTCGGACGTCGCACGCGCCTCGATCGTGCGCTCCTGGAACGCGCCCATGTCGCCGACGGCGGCAGGACGATCAACGGGACGGCGGTCGATCGTGACCTTCTCCTCGTGCAGCGTCACCTGCTCCTCGACCGGGCGCTCGACGACGTAGCTGCGGATCCGCACCGCGCCCTGCGCCACCTCCCGCTTTCCGACGCGGAGCCGCTCCTCCATCACCTTGATGGTGTCGGTCGAAGCCGGCGCCGTGGCCCTGGCAGTCGGAAGCGCCGCCGGGACGGGCGTCGCAGTCGCCGGCACGGGCTTCGCCGCCGTATGGCCCGCGTAGTCCCCGTGCACGGTCGAGGTGTCGTAGCCGGCCTGGCGCCATTCCTCGAGCTTCGCGTCGAAATCGACCGGGTCGGTCGATTCCAGCGTCCGAATGATGGATTCCCGGTTCATGCCGCCGGTGGGCGTCACGACGAGCATCGCGTGGCCACGGCCCACCGCATGGGTGTAGGCGGTACGATCCTCGTCCGGGGCGAACAGGCTCTTGATGGTGCCCCACACGCCCTCGTCGCGATCCTCGGCGTTCACGCCGCCCAGCGTGCCCGTCTCGGTGCTGCGCGCGACGACCTGGATGGCGGAGGCTGCAACGCCGCTCGTGATCAGGGCCTGCTGCGCCGAACGCGCCTGCGCGTCGGTGTCGTACATGGCGACGATCTGGTTGTCGTGCCGGGCCGGGTCGTAGAGCCCGGTGTCGTGGGCCGCGGCCTGGTTCAGCTTCGTACTGTCGCTCGTGGGGGTGAACCCCATTCCACTGGTTCCGCTCATGATTGTCTCCGTTGGGTTGCGTGGGGCCGCCGGGCGCTAGGTCCCGGCGTCCGAACCTGTCTGCTCGATGGTTGCGTGCTCGCGGCGGAGCGTGACCGTCCGGGTCGTCGGCCGCCGCGTCTCGTCGATTCGGATGCGAAGCTCTTCCCGCAGGACGAGCCGCGTCTCCGTCACCAGGACTTCCTCGAGTATCGGGACGATGACCGTGTCCCCTTCCCGGCGTACCGGGGGGGCCTCGGTCACCACCTTGTCCATCGTCACGCGCTCGATGACGATGTCCTGCCGCAGCAGCAGCGCCGACACGGTCTCGTCGTGCTGCGTGACGCCGATGCCGACGCGCGCGCGGCCCGTCTCGACCGTGCGCTTGTCGATCCGGGCCGTTTCGTGATGGATCGAAACGGTCGGGCCTGGCAGGATGGCGGCCGGGCTGGTGTCGTCGAAGTCTTTCACGTCGCCCTCCCTCCCGCTGGTGCCATCAGAGCGCGGCGGGAGAGCGAAGGTTCGTCAGTCTGACGACGACGTGAGCAGTCTACTTACGATTTTCCAATATTCCAGAAAGCCGTGACTTGGCATGGAAATATTCCTGAAACATTGCGCCGCCAAGCTGAGGGCTGCCAATAATATCCGAGCGGGATGAACGGCACCGTTTCCATCGCCCGGACCTGGATCGCGTCGGCCAGGCGCTTGCGCGCGGGCTCGTCGGCGGCGTCGATCCACTCGTTCCGCATACCCTCGATGGCAGGGTCGGTCGGCCAGCCGAACCAGGCGCCGCGGCCGTTGGCGCGCAGGTTCTGGTGGATGGCGGGGTTGACGACGTCGGCGCCGGACCAGGTGCTGTGGAAGACGCTCCAGCCGCCCTTATCGACCGGCTCCTGGCTGGCCCGGCGCTGGATCACCGTGCCCCAGTCCATCGCGGCCAGGTCCAGGTTGAAGCCCATCTTGGTCATGACGTCGGCGGTGACGAGCGACAGCGCGTTGATCTGCGGATAGTCGGACGGCGCCAGCATCACCGTGCGCTGCCCGGCATACCCGGCCGCCGTCAGCGCCTGCTTCGCGCGGGCGATGTCGCGGGTCCGCAGCGGCTCGTTGCCCGCCTCGGAGCCGTATGTCGTGCCGCAGGTGAACACGCTTTCGCACACGCTCCATGCCGCGGTGTCGTCGCCGGCGACGGCGCGCAGGTGGTCGCGCTGGTCGATGCCCAGCAGCAGGGCGCGGCGGATGGCCGGGTTGTCGAAGGGGGTCTGGAGGTGGTTCACGCGCATCCCGGCATAGGTGCCCTGGGACAGGCGCTGGCCCACGACGACCTCGCGGTTGCGTTTCAGCAGGGGGATCAGGTCGTGGAGCGGGTATTCCCAATAATCCTGCTCGCCGCTCGACAGTGCCGCGGCCGCCGTCGCGCTGTCGCTGATGATGGTCCACTCGATGCGGTCGAGGTTCGGCACGCGGCCGCCGGCGATCCCGTCGGGCGCGCCCGGCGCCGGCTTGTAGCCGTCGAACTTCGCCCATACGGCGCGGCTGCCCGGGTTCCACTCGTCGCGCACGAACCTGTAGGGGCCGGAGCCGGTGGGGTCCGTGATCTGCTTGAACGCGTCGGTCGTGGCCAGGCGCTCGGGGAAGACGAAGAGCGGCACCGGGCTGGGCTTGCCGAGGGCTGCCGGCAGCAGCGGGAAGGGTTTGGACAGGCGGAAGCGGAAGCGCCGGTCGTCCAGCGGCTCCAGCGCGGTGGTCAGCGTCGCGAGCGTCTGGCCCAGGCTGTCGCGGGCCATCCAGCGGCGGATGCTGGCGACGGCGTCGCGGGCGCGGACCGGCTCGTTGTCATGGAACAGCAGGCCGGGGCGGAGGGTGAAGGTCCATTCCAGCCCGCTTTGGTCCTCGGTCCAGCCCTCCGCCATCGCGGGACGCGGGACGAAGTTGGAATCGACGGCAACAAGCTGATCGTAGACGAGGTAGGCGTGGTTGCGGGTGACGACGGCCGTCGTCCAGATCGGATCGAGGCTGGTGAGGTTCGCCTGCGGGATGACGCGCAGCACCCGCGACCCCTGCGCGGCCGCGATGCGGGGCGCCGCAAGCGTGGCGGCGGCGGCCGCGAGCAGGCTACGGCGTCGCATGGGCGCCACCGGTGATGGCGTCGATCTCGGCCAGCTCGTCGCCGGTCAGCATCCACCCGCCGGCGGCGACGTTGGCGTGGATCTGCTCGGGCTTCGTGGCGCCGGCGATGACGCTGCTGACGGGGGGCCTGGCCAACAGCCAGCTGAAGGCGAGTTCCAGCAGCGTATGGCCGCGCGCCTCGGCGAAGTCGCCCAGCTTCTCGGCGATCGCCCAGTTTCCCTCGGTCAGGTATTTGTCGGCCAGGCGCTGCGTCTTGGTCAGGCGCGCATCGACGGGCATGGGGGTGTTGCGCTTGTACTTGCCGGTCAGGAGGCCGCTGGCGAGCGGGAAGTAGGGCAGCAGGCCCAGGCCGTATCGGCGCATGGCGGGCATGAGGTCGGATTCGTGGTGGCGGACCAGCAGGCTCACCTCGTCCTGGCAGCTCACGAAGCCCTCGACGCCGATGTGGCGGGCGGCCCAGGCGGCCTCGACGACCTGCCATGCGGGAAGGTTGCTGCATCCGTAGTAGCGGATCTTGCCGGCGCGCTGCAGATCGTCGAGGGCGCGGAGGGTTTCCTCGATGGGGGTCAGCGGGTCGGGGCGGTGCTGCTGGTAGAGGTCGAGCCAGTCGGTCTTCAGGCGTTTCAGGCTGGCTTCCACGGCGTCGACGATGTAGCGGCGGCTGGCGCCCTTGAGGCGTTCGCGGTCGTCCATGGGCATGGCGAACTTGCTGGCGAGGACGATGTCCTTGCGGCGGGGGCCGAGGATCTCGCCGAGCGCGGTCTCGCTGCCGCCCTTCTCGCCATAGACGTCGGCGGTGTCGAACAGGGTGATGCCGGCGTCGAGGGCGGCGTGGACGACGGCGCGGCTGGCTTCGGTGTCGATGCGGCCGCCGAAGTTGTTGCAGCCGAGGCCGATGGCGGAGACGCGGAGGCCGGAGCGTCCGAGGTTGCGTTCGAGCATCAGGCGTAGGCCACGCCGCGGGCCCGGACGGGCGGCGCATCCCAGTCGAGGACGGGGCCGGCGGGCACGATGGCGTAGGGGTTAATGGTCGGATGGCTCATGTGGTAGTGGCCCTTGATGTGGTGGAAATCGACGGTCGGCTTCACGCCGGGCTGCGCATAGAGGTCGCGGGCGTAGCCCCATAGGTTCGGGTAGTCGATCAGCCGGCGGATGTTGCACTTGAAGTGGCCGACATAGACGGCGTCGAAGCGCACGAGGGTCGTGAAGAGGCGCCAATCGGCTTCGGTGATGGCGTCGCCGCACAGGTAGCGGCGCCGGGCCAGGTGGGATTCGAGCCAGTCCAGGGTTTCGAACAGCGGGAAGACGCCGGCCTCGTAGGCGGCCTGCGTCGTCGCGAAGCCGGCCTTGTAGACGCCGTTGTTGACGGTGTCGTAGATGCGGGCGTTGAGCGAGTCGATCTCGGGGCGCAGCGGTTCGGGGTAGAAGTCGCCCGGGGCGGCGCCCAGGCCGTCGAAGGCGGTGTTGAGCATCCGGATGATCTCGGCGCTTTCGTTGTTCACGATCGTTCCGGCCTTCGTGTCCCAGAGCACGGGGACGGTGACGCGGCTGGTGATGGCGGGGTCGGCGCGGGTGTAGACCTCATGCAGGTACTGCGCGCCGTCGGGATCGGGCACGACGCCGGGACCTGGTTCGAACGTCCAGCCGTGTTCGCGCATGCGCCAGTGCACGACGGAGACGGGGATCATCGCCTGCAGGCCCTTCAGCGCGCGGAAGATCAGGGTGCGGTGCGCCCAGGGGCAGGCGAGCGAGACGTAGAGGCGGTAGCGCCCGGCCTCGGCCGGGAACGGGCCGTTTGGCCCGATCGTACCGCGGAAGCGGCTTTCGCTGCGCTGGAAGGCGCCGCCCGACTTCGAGGTATCGTACCACTGGTCCTGCCAGCGGCCGTCGACCAGCAGCCCCATCTACATTCGGCTCGGGACGGGAAGGGAGGCGATCTCGTTGATCAGCTTGCGGGTCATGGATTCTCCGAAGGCCTGGAACTCCCGCACTTCGACCACGAATGCGCCGGGTCCGCCGATGACGTTCTGGCGATACCATTCGGTGAGGCCGCCGGGGGGCTGGACGTGGGCGAAGGTGTAGCTGACCGGGTTCTCGTTGATGATGGCCAGACCGTTGATGACGACGCCGGCGTTCACCGCATCGTCGCGCGCCGCCGTCACGTCGCGGCCCGAGTTGTTGGTGCCGTCGCCCGCCACGTCGATGACCCGGCGCGTCGTTTCCACCGGCGCCTCCGCCAGCACCTGCATCGCGCGGTCGATCCCGGCGCTGATGCTGGTGCGGCCCCAGAAGCTGCGCGGCGCCGCCTCGATGAAGTCCGTCATGGCGCGGACGCCGCCGGGGTCGCGGATGACGCGCCAGTCCATGACGGTGCGGACCTCGGTCACGCCCGCGAACTCGACATAGGCGACGGCGATGGCGCCGATGGCGCCGCCGCGGATGGCGGCGAGGACGCGCGGGTCGTTGAAGGCGGCGGCGTAGCCCTGCTTCTGCATCTTGAACTCGGCGTCGTCGACGCTGCGGGACACGTCGGAGACGAGCACGAGGGCGACGTCGACGGGTTCCGCGGCGTGGGCCGGGAGGGCGAGGGCGAGTAGCAGCAGGACGAGCGCGCGCATGGGCCACCTCCGGTGCGGGGGGATCATGTTGGCGCGGGGATGGTGGCGGGGGAAGGGGAATCGGATGGGAAGGGGCGTTCACCCCGGCCCTCGTCCGACGGGAGAGGGGGGTCGTTCAGGGGGCGGCTGGGTGTTGACCGGGGGATTTGGGCGGGGGTTCGGGGG
>CAXTPG010000001.1:0-121970 GCA_964246015.1 uncultured Acetobacteraceae bacterium | reverse complement strand
CCGGCGGGACGCCGGCGCTACGATGATCGGCCGGCGGGACGCCGGCGCTACGATGATCGGCCGGCGGGACGCCGGCGCTACGATGGTCGGCCGGCGGGACGCCGGCGCTACGATGGTCGGCCGGCGGGACGCCGGCGCTTGGAGTATCGGCCGGGGGGCGGGGGGTTTTTGCGATCGCGCCGAGGGCGGCCAGGTCTTCGGGGGTTCGGCGCTTCCACCGGAAGACGCGGTCGGGGATCGGAACGCCGAGGTCGCGGGCGATTTCGGCGATGATGTCCTCGATGGGCCGGGTCCCGAGGTCGTCCTCGGTTTCCGGGGCGTCGAGGCGGTCGCGCAGCTCGGCCCTCAGGGAGGGAGCGGATTTGGGCGGGGCTTCACGCTCGATGGCGTCCTCGACTTCCCTGAGGATGCGCTTTCGGGCGGCCTCCCGGGACTTGGCGGGGTTGGTCTTGGGGGGTTCGCCGAGTGTCCGGCAGAGGAGGACGGTTCTGCGGATGCAGCGGGCGGCGCGGTCGAAGGCGAGGCTCAGGGCCTGCAGCTCTTCGGGGGTGGGGGGCGGGGCGTAGGCGGGGCGGGTCCTGGTGATGTCGTCGTGGAGGGCCTGAGCGACGTTGGTGGCGAGGCCGAGCAGCCTGTGCAGCGTGGCGCGGTAGAGTTCGGCGTCTTCGGCCTGCTGGTGGGAGGTGGGGGCTGCTTGTTCGCTCATGATCCCGTCATAGGAACATAGTCCTTGACTTGTGTCAAGGCGAGCATGGCGTCACTGGCTCGACCACACGATCCGGTGCACCCATGCGACCTCGGACAGGTCGAAGCTGCGGTCGCGGTGGGCGGGGTTGAGGCTTTTGAGCTCGATTCGCTTGGCGGAGCGGCGGGCGAGCTGCTTGGCCATGACCTCACCGGCCAGCGTGCGCGCCACGACGCGGTCGCCGCGGCGGATGGGGGCGGCGGGGGAGACGACGACGGTGTCGCCGTCGCGGAGCACGGGTTCCATGCTGTCGCCGGCGATCTCGAGCGCGTAGGCGTGGGGGTCGCCGATCTCGGGCAGGCTCATTTCGTCCCAGCCGCCGCCGACGGGGAAGCCGGCGTCGTCGAAGTAGCCGTCGCCGCCGGCCTGGGCGAGGCCGAGGAGCGGGATTCGCCGGGGCGGGCGGGCGGAGCTGCTGGGGCGGGCGCCGGTGACGAGCGCGGTGAACTGCTCGAGGCTCGCGCCCGTCGCGGTCAGCACCTTGGCGAGGCTTTCGGTGCTGGGCCAGCGGGCGCGGCCGTCGGGCATGCGGCGCTTGCTGGGGTTGAACGTGGTGGCATCGAGGCCCGCGCGCTTGGCGAGGCCGGAGGCGGAGAGGCCGTACTCGGCCGCCAGCGTGTCGAGCGCGCGCCAGATGTCGTCGTGCTTCATGGCCCCACGGAGTCCTAGGGTTGCTCTTCGATTGCGGGCGCAGTGTGCACTAGGAATTCACGCCCGTTCAACTAAAAAATGCGACGTTATTCCTGTTGTTCCCATCGTAGGAATATGTTCTGCTTCCGGGCATGCGCACACCGAACCCCTTCCCAAACGCCGAAGCCGCATGGCTCTGGACCTATGCCTGCATCGAGGCGCGGCACGACCCGGCCCGGCCCCGCCCGGGCCCGGGACCCTGCCGCCCCGAGGACGTGCTGAAATGCCTGGACGAGCTGTATCGGCGCCGCCGAATCGAATTGTTGCATGCCCGCATCCTGCGCGCCTACGGCCGCCGCGGACGCGCCCCGGACCGCCGCCGCCAGGGCGAGGGCTGCGACCACCGCTTCTGGTCCGAGGCGATGGAGCGGCTCGATGCGCGGTTGCGCCGTGCGGGGATCGTTGCCGGGGCGCCCGATGGGGTCGTCAACGGGGCGCGGCAGGCGTAAGCAGCCCTCATGCAGCCGTCGATCGAAAGCAGGATGTCCTGGGTCGTCGTGGGCTCGGCGCTGCTCGTGCTGACCGTCGCGTTCGGCGCGCCGTTGATCGCCGTCATCGGGCTGAAGCCGATCGCGGCGACGCTCGATGCGCCGCGGTCGGTGCCGGCGCTGGCCGGGTCGGTCGCGTATGTCGGCTCCGGGCTGGGCGGCATCCTGATGGGATGGGTGGCGGAGCGGCTGGGGGCGCGCCGGGTGGCCGCGTTCGGGCTGGTGATGATCGGGGCGGGGATGGCGGTCTCGTCGCTGGGCAGCACGGCGGCCCTTCTGCTGGGCCAGGGCGTGCTGGTCGGCTTCCTCGGCCTGTCCAGCCTGTTCGCGCCGCTGATCACGCTTGTCAGCCGCTGGTTCGACCGGCGACGGGGCACCGCGCTGGCGCTGGTGTCCAGCGGCCAATACCTGTCCGGCGTGCTGTGGCCGACGCTGCTGGAGGCGGGGATCGACCGGTTGGGCTGGCAGCGGACGATGCTGCTGTACGGCGTGATCGCGTGTGCCGCGATGCTGCCGGTGTGCCTGCTGCTGCGCCCGGCCCCGGCGCCATTGCCGGGGGCCGCGGCACGCGGGCCGCAGGCGGGGGCCGACGTGCTCGGGCTGCGGCCCAACCTGGCGCTGGGGCTGATCTCCGCCGCCATCTTCCTGTGCTGCATCCCGATGGCGATCCCGCAGGGGCACCTGGTCGCCTTCTGCTCCGACATCGGGCTCACGCCCGCGCGGGGGGCGGCGATGCTGTCGCTGATGCTCGCGCTGGCTTTCGTCAGCCGGCAGTTCTGGGGCTGGATGGCGGACCGGATCGGCGGCCTGCCGACGGCGCTTTCGGCCAGCACGATGCAGGCGGTCGCGCTGACCGGGTTCCTGGCGACGCAGGACGAGGCCGGGCTGTTCGCGGTCGCGGCGGTGTTCGGGCTGGGGTTCAGCGGGATCGTGCCGGCCTATGTGATGGCGATCCGCGACCTGTTTCCGGAGCGCGAGGCGGGCTGGCGCGTGCCGGTCCTGCTGCTGGCGGGGCAGATGGGCATGGCGGCGGGAAGCTGGATGGCGGGCGAGATCTTCGACCGGTCCGGCGCCTACTCCCTCGCCTTCGGGACCGGGGTGCTGTTCAACCTCGTCAACCTGGCGCTGCTGGGCTGGCTGGTGGGACGACGGCCGCCGCGCCACCCGGTTCCGGCCTGAGCCGCCGCCACGCGCCCCGGATGGCGCGCAGGGCCGGCTGTTCGACCAGCAGCGTGATCGCCGTCGCCAGCGCCAGCGCGACCAGCACGCCCGCCACGATCCCCATCCAGTGCGGCGCCCCGGCCTCGTCCAGCGCGCGGATGACCATGAAGCTCGTCGTCTGGTGCGACAGGTACAGCGCGTAGGAGATGGACCCCAGCCACAGCAGCGGCGGCGTGACCAGCCAGCGCAGCCCGCCTCGTGTCGCCCAGACGATCATGCCGGCGACGATAAAGCACGTCGCCGCCGAAACCGGACGGTATGCGACGAGCGTCGCGGCGGCGCAAAGGGCCAGGGTGGCCCAGGACCAGCGGGGATGCCACCCCCGCCACATCCGATACAGCGCCAGCCCGGCGCAGAAGAACGGCGCCCATTCCAGCAGCAGCAACTGCCGCGCCCGCCAGGGCACCTCGATCCCCACCGCCGTCAGCGCCGCCCAGGCCAGCCCCGAAGCGGCCCATAGCAGCGCCACGGCGTGCACATGCCGCCACACCCCGGTGGCGAGCAGCACCAGGGCATAGGCGTAGAACAGCAGCTCGATCGTGAGGCTCCAATACACCCCGTCGACGTTCGCGAAGCCGGCATACTCGTGCAGCATCGTCACGTGCGCCGCGACCTGCGCCATCGTGGGGCCGGGCCAGGGCAGCGGCCAGGCGAGCTGCAGCCCGACGGCGATCGCCAGCGCCGTCCAGTAGGCGGGATAGAGGCGGGAGAACCGGCCGACGACGAAGTCCAGCGGCGTGCGGCAGCGGTCGATGGTCCAGGTGATCACGAACCCGCTGATCAGGAAGAACCACAGCACCGGGATCACCCCGGCCTCTTCCTGCGTCAGGCCGGGCAGCAGCGCGCCGCCATCCATCGGCAGGCCCTGCATGAAGCGGGGGTATCGGAGCGTGTCGTGGTAGACGACGACGTAGAGCGCCGCGAGGCCGCGCAGGGAATCGAGCGCGCCCAGCCGTCCGGCTGGGGTCACGCGGCCGGCTTCAGGATCTCGGTCCGGTGCCGCTCCCGCCCGGCCTCGGTCACCTGGTAGCGGCCATCCTGGCGGGCATCGGCGAAGCCCATGCCGGTCAGCCGATCGAGGCAGGGGCCGTCCTTCAGCGCGCCGGGGCGGCCGTCATCGGCGGTCAGCACCAGCCGGTGCAGCGCGGCGCGGCAGCACGTCTCGAGGTAGGGCTGGTTCCACATGCGGCCGACCCTACCGGCGCGACCGGGACTTCTCAAGCGGCGGGGGATGGGGCAGGAAGCCCGGCATGACCCCTGCCCTCGCCACCAGCCTGTCGCCCCTGCTCCGCCGGCTGGATGCGGAGCGGGCGCACCGCCTGGCGATCCTGGCGCTGCGGCTGGGCCTGGCCGGCGCCGACACCACGCCAGACGACCCGGCGTTGGCGACCACCGCGCTGGGGATGGCGTTCCGCAACCCGATCGGGCTGGCGGCGGGGTTCGACAAGGATGGCGTCGCGGTGCGGGGCCTGTCCCGCCTGGGCTTCGGCTTCATCGAGACGGGGACGGTGACGCCTCGCCCGCAACCGGGCAACCCCTTGCCGCGGGTGTTCCGGCTGGAGCAGGACCGGGCCGTGATCAACCGCTATGGCATGAACAATGACGGCCTTGCCGCCTATGCCGCCCGCCTCGCCGCCCTGCCGCGGCGCCGCACGGTCCCGGTGGGCGCCAATATCGGCATCAACAAGGACGGCGCGGACCCCGAGCGCGACTACCCCGCCCTGGTCGGCGCCGTGGCCCCGCACGCGGATTACGTCGTGATCAACGTCAGCTCCCCCAACACGCCGGGGCTGCGGGACCTGCAGGGCGAGGCCCGGCTGCGCGCCATCCTGGAAGCCGTGCAGCAGGGGGTGCCGCGCCGCCCGCCCCTGCTGGTGAAGGTGGCGCCCGATCTGTCGGAGGCCGGGCTGGAGCAGGTGGTCGAGGCGGCGGTGTCGCATGGCGTCGACGGGCTGATCGTCGCGAACACGACGATCGCGCGGCCGGAGTCGCTGCGGTCGGGCCATGCGCGGGAGGCGGGGGGCCTGTCCGGTCCGCCGCTGCTGGGGCCGAGCACCGCGATGCTGGCCCGGGCACACCGCCTGGCGGCGGGCCGGCTGGCCTTGATCGGGTGCGGCGGGGTCGCGACGGGCGCCGACGTGCTGGCGAAGCTGCGGGCGGGCGCGTGTCTGGTGCAGCTCTATACCGCATTCGCGTATGACGGGCCGGCGCTGGTCGGCCGACTGAAGACCGAGCTGCTGGCGGCGATGCGGGCCGAGGGGTTCCGCGGCGTCGCCGAAGCCGTGGGGACGGCGGCATGAGGCACCTTGCGGGTCTTGCGGCGCTGGCGCCGGGGTATGACGGGTTCATCCTGGACCTGTGGGGCGTCGTGCACGACGGCGTGCGGCCGTATCCCGGCGCGCCGGAGTGCCTGGCCGCGCTGCGGGCGGCGGGCAAGCGCGTCGTCATGCTGACCAACGCGCCCCGCCGCGCGGACCCGATCCGGCGGCAGTTGCTGCGGATGGGGATCGAGGAGCGGCTCTACGACGGCGTCATGAGCTCCGGCGAGGCCAGCCACGCGCTGCTGCGGGACCGCCCGGACGACTGGGCGCGGGCGCTGGGCACACGGGTGTTCCACCTGGGGCCGGAGCGCGACCGCAACGTGATGGCCGGCCTGCCGCTGGAGGTTCTGGACACGCCCGAGGGCGCCACCTGCGTGCTCAACACCGGACCCGACGACCACGCGCCGCAGACGGAGGCCGAGCATTTCGACCCCGTGCTGCGGGACTGCGCGGCCCGGCGGCTGCCGATGATCTGCGCCAACCCGGACCTCGAGGTCATCCGCGGCGGCGTTCGGGTGCTGTGCGCGGGCACGCTGGCGCAGCGCTACGCCGCGATGGGCGGGGACGTGCGGTCTCTGGGCAAGCCGGATCCGCTGATCTATGCCCCGGTGCTGGCGATGCTGGGGGTGCCGAACGGCCGGGTGCTGGCGGTGGGCGATGCGCTGCGGACGGATATCGCCGGGGCGAAGGCGGCGGGCGTCGATTCGTGCTGGGTGCTGGGCGGCCTGCACGGGGATCATGTGGGCGAGGACCGGGCGCTGATCGAGTCGGAGGCGGCGGCCGCGGGGCTGGCCCCGGTGGCGACGCTGCCGCATTTCGTTTGGTAGCTGCCTCTCCCATCGGGAGAGGGCGTTCAGCCGCGCCCCGATGCGAACGCGTTGAACGTGATCAGCGTGTAGGTGTCGGCCACGCCCGGAAGGGTCTGGATGCGTTCCGTGACGAACAGGCCGGTGTCCTGCGCGGCGTCGAGGTAGAATTTTCCGAGGAGGTCGTATTGGCCGGAGGTCGAGTAGATCTCCGACAGCTCCTCGATCTCGTCCACCGCCTGCTGCGCGACGCGGTAGGCGTGGCCCATCTGGCACTTGATCTGCACGAATATCGCCCGCATGGCCGCATCGTGCCACGGCGTCGCGGCTCTGGACAGCCCGGGCGGCGCGCGTAGGCTGCGCCGCAATCGAGGGAGGCGGCCGTGAGCCAGGCTTTGAAGACCAATTCCGCGCGGCCGGGAGGCCGGGTGCTCGCCGACGCGCTGCTGGCGCAGGGGATCGACCATGTGTTCGCGGTGCCGGGGGAAAGCTACCTCGATGTGCTCGACGGGCTGTTTGACGTGCGGGACCGGCTGCGCCTGGTGACGTGCCGGTTCGAGGCCGGGGCGGTGAACATGGCGGAGGCGTATGGCAAGCTGACGGGACGGCCGGCGGCGGCGATGGTCACGCGCGGGCCCGGGGCGTGCCATGGCGCGATCGGTGTTCATGTGGCGCAGCAGGACAGCACACCCATGCTGCTGTTCGTAGGGCAAATCCCGTTCGATGAGACGGACCGCGACAGCTTCCAGGAGGTGGATTACCGCCGGATGTTCGGCCCGCTGGCGAAGTGGGTGACGCAGATCGACGACGCGCGGCGCATTCCGGAGCTGGTGGCCCATGCCGTCGACGTCGCCACCACCGGCCGGCCCGGTCCGGTGGTGATCGCGCTGTCGGAGGAGATGCAGAAGCACCTCGTCGACGTGCCCGACCTGCCGCGGGCGGCCGTGTATCCGCCTCTGCCCGACCCGGCCGCGCTCGACCGCATGGCGACGATGCTGGCCGGCGCCCGCAAGCCGCTCGCGATCCTGGGGGGCACGTGCTGGACGGCGGAGGGGCGCCGGGCGATCCGCGAGTTCCTGACGGGGCACGACCTGGCGACCGCCGTCGGGTTCCGCCGGCAGGCGTTGTACGACGGGCATCTGTCCAACTTCGTCGGCGACCTGGGCGTCGGGTCCGACCCGGCGCTCGTCGCGAAGGCCCGCGAGGCGGACCTCGTGCTCGCCATCGGCACCCGGCTGGGGGAGGCGACCAGCCAGGGCTACACGTTGTTCGACCACGCGGGCGCGACGCCCATCATCCACGTGCATCCGGACGCCGCGGAGATCGGGCGGGTGTTCCGGCCGGCGCTGGGCATCGTGTCGGACCTCAACGCCTTCGCCCGCGCGGTCGCGGCCCGCCCGAAGCGCGCCGGCGCGTGGGCGGGCTGGACGGCCGGGCTGCGCGCGCTGCGGACGGCGGGCCAGGCGGTGCCGGAGTACGAGGGACCGTTGAACGTCGCGCAGACCATGCGCGACCTGGCCGACCTTGCTGCCCCCGACGCGATCTTCACGTCCGACGCCGGCAACTTCGCGACCTGGCCCGCCCGGTTCATCGACTTCTCCGAGGACCAGCGCATGATCGGCCCCACCAACGGCGCGATGGGCTATGGCGTGCCGGCCGGGATCGGCGCCGCCATAGCGTTTCCCGGGCGCCAGGTGATCGTCTTCGTCGGCGATGGCGGGATGCTGATGACGGGCCAGGAGATCGCGACGGCGTTCCACGAGGGCGCGGCGCCGATCCTGCTGGTGTTCAACAACGGCATGTACGGGACGATCCGCATGTATCAGGAGCGGACGTACCCCGGGCGGGTGTCGGGCACGGGCCTGACCAATCCGGACTTCGCGAAGCTGATGGAGGCGTTCGGCGGGCATGGCGAGGTGGTGTCCGCGACCGCCGAGTTCCGCCCGGCGTTCGAGCGTGCGGCGGCGAGCGGCAAGCCGTCGTTGATCGAGCTGCGGATGAACCCGGACCAGATCACCTCGCGGGCGACGATCCCGCAGCTTCGGGCGGGAACGGGGGTGGTGAAGGCGGCGCGGAGCTAGCTTCCCCGCACGGCCAGCCGCCGCACGAGCCACACCGCGCGTTCGAACAGCGTCGTCGCGCGGAACAACTGGTCCTGCGCCGCATAGGCCAGGCCGCTTCCGGCCGCCGTCGCCTGCCGCCGCAGCGCCTCCATCATCTCGCCCCGGTCGGCGGAGAGGTCCTGCACCAGGGCCAGGTCCTCGGGCCCCGCGGCGTCGCAGACCTGCTGCAACAGGAAATGCAGCGACTCCGCAAGCGGGCGCGTGACCTGGTGGACGCCGGGGTCCCGGACCTCCAGCAGCACGTCGCCGAATCCGCTCAGCGTCTCCCGCAAGGTGCGGAGGTCGTCGAGCCGGCTTTCGAGCTGGACTGCCCGGGCGACTGCCTCCGGCACCGCGCCCCGCCCCAGCAGGCCGGACAGGAACCGGGCGATTTCCGCCTCCAGCGCCGCGCTGCCGGCCATCACCGCGTCGCGGGACGGGCCGCCGGGGGGCGCGCCGTCCCGCACGGGATCCAGCAGGGATGGCAGGCGGGCCTGCAGCCGTTCGTTCTCCCGCACGACCAGGTCCAGCGCGCTGAGCGGATCGTCCACCGCGCGGCGGAACAGGAAGCGGGGGCGGCCCATTTCCTCGGCCCGCGTCGCCGGGGACCAGCGGGCGACTAGGCCGGCCAATGCCCGCCCGAACGGCAGCAGGGCAGCGCATCCGCCCAGCTGCACCAGCAGGAACAGCACCGCGATGCTGCCCGCCCGGTCATGTCCCAGCATGTCCGACAGGCGCAGCACCAGCGGCACGCCGCCCCAGCGCTCGATCGCGAACAGCAGCAGGAACAGCAGCGCGCCCAGACTTTTGAACAGCGCCTGGAAAAGCACGACCTGGCGCGCCGTCCCGGTCAGGCCCCGGCCAGCGACCAGCAGCCCCAGCCCCGAGCCGAGCGAGGCCCCGTAGACGCCGAGCGCCAGCTGGTCGAACTCCAGCAGCCCGGCCTCGGCCAGCTTGATGGCGAGGATGGTCGGCGTCGATGAGGACTGCACCACCACGGCGACGACGAGGCCCACCAGGAACGGCATGACCCGGGCGCGGCCCAGCACGCCCTCGGTCAGCAAACCGGGGTCGATGCCGTCCAGCACGGCGCCGGCGCTCTTGACGATCGCCAGGCCCAGGAGCGCGAAGGCGACGGATAGCGCAGCGGCCAGCAGCGGCTTGAGCCGGGGCATGGACCCGGCCCCCAGCAGGTTCGCGAAGCCGATGACCCCGATCAGCCAGAGCGCGCCGAGCCTGACGTCGATCGTCGTCAGCGTCACGAAGACGGCGGGACCGACGTTCGACCAGGCCACGGCGGTCAGCGCGGCGCCGAGGGGCAGCAGCCCGGCGGTCAGCAGGCTGGTCGTGACGAAGGTGGCGGCGTTGCTGCTCTGGGTCACGACGCCGATCGCGGTGCCCGTGGCTGCGGCGCGCAGCGGGCCGCCGGCGGCGCGGGCCATGAGCGCCCGCATGCGCGGTCCCGCCAGTTGCTGGAGGTGGACGCTCAGTTCGCGGATGCCGATGAAGAACAATCCCAAGCCGCCGAACAAGGCGGCGGCAGCCTCGGCACCCGTCATCCACAACCTTTCCGGTTGCCGCTTCTTTCACCGTTGCGCCGCGGCGGGGCAAGGCGTCCGGGGCGCTCGCCACGATCTGTCATGCAACGGTCATCGTTCCGTCACGCGGGCGCGCCGCCAGGGCGGGTAGCAGCCGCGTGATGCCCAGAGACACACACGTGCTGTCGACCGCCGCGCCGATCCGGCTGGCGGGCGTATCGCGCCGCTTTCCCGGTGCGGGGGCGCCTGCGCTCGATGCCGTGTCGATCGACGTGGAGGCGGGGCGGTTCGCGGTGCTGCTCGGGCCGTCGGGCTGCGGCAAGACGACGCTGCTGCGGATCGTGGCGGGGCTGGAGCAGGCGGATGCGGGCCAGGTTTGGATCGGCGGGCGGGACGTGACGGCGCTGCCGCCGGCGGCGCGGGGGCTTGCGATGGTGTTCCAGTCCTATGCGCTGTTCCCGCATCTGAGCGTTGCGGAGAACATCCAGTTCGGGCTGCGCGCGAGGGGGGTTCCGGCGCCGGAGCGGCGGCGGCGGCTTTCGGATGCGGCCGGGATGCTGGGGCTGTCCGCGTTGCTGGATCGCAAGCCGGGGCAGCTTTCGGGCGGGCAGCAGCAGCGGGTGGCGCTGGGCCGCGCCGTGGTGGCGGAGGCGCCGGTGTGCCTGATGGACGAGCCGCTGAGCAACCTCGATGCGCAGCTTCGGGCCGAGATGCGGCGGGAGATCCTGGCGCTGCAACGGCGGCTGGGGATCACGATGCTGTATGTCACGCACGACCAGACCGAGGCGATGGGCATGGCCGACCAGGTCGTGCTGCTGCGGGCCGGGCGGGTGGAGCAGGATTCGGCGCCGGATGTGCTGTATGCCGAGCCGGAGACGATCTTCGCGGCCGCGTTCATCGGGCAGCCGCCGATGAACCTTCTGCCGCTCTCGCCCGGCGGCGGCGGGCTTGTCGCCGCCGGCACGGACGGGCCGGTGCTGGCGCGGGAGGGCGCCACGCTGGGCTTGCGGCCGGAGGCGCTGCACCTGGCCGCGGACGGACTGCCCGCGACGGTCGTGCATGCGGAATACCTGGGCGCGGACACCGTCCTCGAATGCCGGGTCGGGGCGTCCACGGTGCTGGCCCGCCTGCCCGGCCGGGTGCTGCCGCCCGCCGGCGCGGCGCTGCGCCTGGGCTTCGATCCCGCCGCGATCCACCTGTTCGGCGCCGATGGGCGGCGCCTGCCGAGGAGCCAGCCGTGACCCCCACCCGCCGCACCCTGCTTGCCGCCGCGCTTGCCGCCCCTGCCCTTCCCGGCCTGGTCCGGGCGCAGACACCGACCGAGATCAGCTTCCTGTTCCCCGTCGCCGTCGGCGGCCCGATCACCCGGATCATCGACGCCTATGCGCGGGATTTCGAGGCCGAGCACCCGGGGATCCGGGTGCGGCCGATCTATGCCGGCAGCTACGTCGACACGCTGACGAAGGCGCAGGCCTCGTTGAAGGCCGGCGACGGGCCGACGATGGCGGTGCTGCTGGCCGTCGACGCGCATACGCTGATCGACGACCAGTTGATCGTGCCGTTCGACCAGATCGCGACCGACGCGGCGGACCGCGCGTGGCTCGACAGCTTCTATCCGGCGTTCCTGGCCAACGGGCGCATCGGCGGCCACACGTGGGGCGTGCCGTTCCAGCGCAGCACGATCGTGCTGTACTGGAACAAGCTGGCGTTCGAGAGCGCGGGGCTGGACCCGGAGACGCCGCCCGCCGACTGGGCCCGGCATGCCAACTTCGCCGCGCGCCTGTCCAAGCCCGACGGCAGCCGCTGGGGCACGCTGATCCCCGGCACCGGGTTCACGTATTGGCTGTTCCAGGCGCTGGTCAGCCAGACGGGCGGGCAGTTGATGAACGCGGACGGGACCGAGGTCATGTTCGACGGCCTGTCGTCGCAGGCGGCGCTGCGATACTGGCAGGAGCTGCAGTCGATCGGGGCGACGCCGCCGGGGCTGGTGGAGTGGGGGACGACGCCGCGCGACTTCCTGGAGGGTCGCGCCGGCATGATCTGGACGACGACGGGAAACCTTTCGAACATCCGGGCCAACGCGAAATTCCCGTTCGGGGTGGCGATGCTGCCCGCGGGCACGCGGCGCGGCAGCCCGACCGGGGGCGGCAACTTCCACCTGTTCAAGGCGGCGAAGCCCGAGCAGCAGCGGGCGGCGCTGACGTTCCTGCGCTGGGTGACGAGCCCGGAGCGCGCGGCGCAATGGGGCATCGACACCGGCTATGTCGCCGTGCGCCCGGATGCGTGGGAGACGCCGCGCATGAAGGACTACGTGGCCGGCTTCCCCGCCGCCGCCGTCGCGCGCGACCAGCTGGAGTTCGCGGTCCCCGAGCTTTCGACCCACGACAACCAGCGCGTGACCCAGGCCCTGAACGACGGGCTGCAGGCGGCGCTGACCGGCCGCAAGCCCATAGGCCCGGCGCTTGCCGACGCGCAGGCCACGGCGACCCGCCTTCTCCGCCCCTTCAAGTGAGGACCCAGACCATGCTCCGACGCACGTTGCTTGCGACCGTTGCCGCCAGCCTTGCAGCACCCGCCGTGCTGCGGGCACAGGCGGCGCAGACGATCAGCTTCTATTACCCGATCGCCGTGGGCGGCCCGATCCCGGCGATCATCGACGGGTACTGCCAGCAGTTCCGGGCGGACACCGGCATCGAGGTGAAGCCCGTCTATGCCGGCAACTACAGCGAGACGCTGACCAAGGCGCAGACCGCCATCCGCGCCGGCCAGGGTCCGCATCTGGCCGTGCTGCTGGCGGCCGAGATGCACAGCCTGCAGGACGCGGACATCCTCGCGAGCCTCGATCAACTGGGGCCGTTGGATCAGGGCTGGATGGACGGGTTCTACCCGGCGTTCCTGGCCAACAGCAGCGCCGCGGGAAGGCTGTGGTCGGTGCCGTTCCAGCGCAGCACGGCGATCATGTACTACAACAGGCAGACCTTCACGGAGGCCGGCCTCGACCCCGAGCGCTTCCCCCGGACCTGGGCGGAGCTGGCCGAGACGGCGGCGAAGCTGGTGAAGCGGGACGGGAGCGGACGGGTGACGCGCTGGGGCGTGAAGCTTGCGTCCGACGTGGGCAACGCGCAGTGGACGTTCGGCGCGCTGGCGAACCAGGCCGGGCACGCGCTGATGAACCAGGCGGGGACGGAGACGTATTTCCGCGACGCGAAGGCCGTGGAGGCGCTGAGCTTCTGGCGGGACCTGGCGGCGAAGCACGGGGCGACGCCCGAGGGTTCGACGGCGTGGGCGACCCTGTCGCCGGACTTCCTGGAGGGCAACACGGCCATCATCCAGCACACGACGGGCAACCTGACGAACGTGCGCGAGAAGGCGGGCTTCCCGTTCGGCGTGGCCGGGCTGCCGGGCAAGGAGGGGCCGCGGACGGTGGTGGGCGGGGGGAACCTGTACTTCTTCAAGCACGCGTCGGCGGCCGAGCGGGCGGCGTCGCTGCGGTTCGCGCGGTTCCTGACGGAGCCGGCGCGGGCGGCGGACTGGTCGATCCGCACGGGCTACATCGCGACCCGGCCCGAGGCGTACGAGACGCCGGCGCTGAAGGACTACGTCGGCCGCGTCCCTGCCGCGGGCGTCGCGAAGGACTTCCTGCCGGTCGCCACCGGCGAGCTTTCGACGTTCGAGAACCAGCGGGTCTACAAGCTGCTGGGCGACAACATCCAGGCCGCCCTGTCCGGCGCGAAGACGCCGGCGCAGGCGCTGGCGGACACGCAGACGGAGGCCGACCGCATTCTGAAGCCGTTCCGGGCGTGAACAAGCCCTTTCCCGACGGGAGAGGGAGAGGGAGCAGGCGCGACGCGATCCAGGCGTGGCTGCTGGTGCTGCCGGCCGTCGTGCTGCTGGCGGCCTTCACCCATGTCCCGGCCGTCGCGACGCTTGTCGACAGCCTGTATTCCACGCCCCGCGGCGCCCGGCCGGCGCGGTTCGTGGGGTTGGACCACTACCGGGCGCTGCTGGACGATCCCGTGTTCATCCAGGCGCTGACGAACAACGCGATCTACGCGGCGGCGACGATCCCGGTGAGCGTCGTGCTGGCGCTGGCGATGGCGCTTGCCGTCGACAGCGGGATCCCGGGGCGGGCGGCGCTGAGGCTTGCGTATTTCACGCCGACGATGCTGCCCATGATCGCGGTGGCGAACATCTGGCTGTTCTTCTTCACCCCGGATTACGGGCTGCTGGACCAGGTGCTGGGCGTGTTCGGGGGCGGGCGGCACAACTGGCTGGGGGATCCGAAGCTCGCGCTGTGGTCGCTGATCGCGGTGGCGGTGTGGAAGGAGGCCGGGTTCTTCATGATCTTCTACCTGGCCGCGCTGCAGGCGATCCCGCCGCACCTGCGGGAGGCCGCGGCGCTGGAGGGCGCGGGCCGGTGGATGGTGCTGCGCCGGGTGGTGCTGCCGCTGCTGATGCCGACGACCCTGTTCGTGATGGTGAACGCCGTCATCAACGCGTTCCGGCTGGTGGACCATGTCGTGGTGATGACGCGCGGCGGGCCGGACAACAGCACGACGCTGCTGCTGTACTACATCTACGAAACCGGGTTCCGCTTCTGGGACACCGGCGCCGCGGCGGCGCTGACGGCGGTGCTGCTGGCGATCCTGGCGGCGCTGGCGGCATTCCAGTTCGGCGTGCTGGGGCGGCGGGTGCATTACCGGTGAGAAGGCTCGAGGTCGCCGGCGCCTGGCTGCTCGGCCTGCTGTGGGTGCTGCCGCTTTTGTATGCCGCGTGGGCGGCGATCCACCCGCCGGAATACGCGACGAAGCTGGCGCTGCTGGCGCCCTGGACGACGCAGAACCTGGTTGCCGCGTGGCAGGCCGCGCATTTCCCGCGGTACCTGCTCAACACGTTCCTGCTGGTCACGCTGGTGCTGGTGGCGCAGTTCCTGCTGTGCACGCCGGCCGCCTATGCCTTTGCGCGCCTGCGCTTCCGGGGGCGGGACACGCTGTTCGCGCTGGTGCTGCTGCAGTTGATGATCATGCCGGACGTGCTGATCGTGGCCAATTACCGCAGCCTGGCGCGCCTGGGGCTTGTGGACAGCATCCTGGGCATCGCCCTGCCCTATCTGGGGTCGGCCTTCGGCGTCTTCCTGCTGCGCCAGGCCTTCCGGCAGGTCCCGCAGGAGCTGGACGACGCGGCCCGGCTGGAGGGCAGCGGGTTGCTGGCGCGGATCTGGCGCGTCTACGTGCCGCTCGCCTGGCCGACCTACGTCGCCTATGGCCTGGTGTCGGTCAGCTATCACTGGAACAACTTCCTCTGGCCGCTGGTCATCACCAACTCCGTCGAGACGCGGCCGTTGACGGTGGGCCTCGCGGTCTTCGCGAGCACGGACCAGGGCATCGACTGGAGCATCATCACGGCGGCGACGTTGATGACGTCGGCGCCGCTGCTGCTGGCGTTCCTGATCTTCCAGCGGCAATTCGTGCAGTCGTTCATGCGGGCGGGAATCCGGTGACTCTGTCACGTGACTCTGTCACGGGACTGACACAGACCGGACGTCGGCTCCCTGCTACGAGACGGTCAGCGATTTTTGACGTGGATGGACCGGCCCATGGCGACGACGACGATCACGACCGGCACGACCCGCACGACGCAACTGACGATGGTGGGCGGGGACGCGCTGACCGTCGATACCGGCGGGACGTTCGGCTACACGGGGACGGCGTCGGCCGTGCTGTGGACCGGTGGGGCGGGGACGGCGACGATCACGGTGAACGGCACCGTGACGGCGGGCGGCGCCGGGGCGCGGGCGATCGACTCGGCGACGACCCTCGCAGCCGGCAGCACCCTGTCCGTCGCCGTCGGCGCCGGCTCCAACGTGACGAGCACCGACGACACGATCCGCGTCCGCGTCGGACCGGCGAACGGCGCCGTGACGATCGTGAACTCCGGCAACATCGTCTCCGGCGCCATCGACGGCAGCGGCGTGATCACGGGCGCCACCAGCGGCCAGGCGTTGGATCTCGCGAACATCACCATCGCGACGACGACCGTGACCGTGACCAACAATGCCGGCGCCACGATCGGGGCCGCGAACAACGACGCGGTGCGGCTGACGCCGAACTCGACCGTCAACAACTCGGGGCGGATCATCGCGCAGTCGGTCGGCGGCGCCACCGGCAATGACGGCGTCGACTTCCAGGACGTGGGCGCCGGGACGGTCAACAACTTCGCGACCGGCACGATCACGGGCGCGCGGCACGGCATCGCCGGCAAGCAGAACATCACAGTGACCAACGCCGGCACGATCACGGGCGTCCTGGGTTCGGGCATCAACCTCGATACGCTCAGCGGCACGACGACCATCACCAACCAGGCCGGCGGCACCATCACCGGCAACGCGGCCGGGACCACGGACGGCGACTCGATCGACGTCGACTTCCTCGTCAACATCGACAACGCCGGCACGATCCGGGCGCTCGGCACCTCGAACTCCGGCAGCCTGACCGAGGCGCTGGCGATCGGAGGGGGCACGGTCGTGAACCGCGCCGGTGGATTGATCACCAGCGCGCAGCGGGCCATCACTGCCGACGACAGCAACCTGGGCAACGCGTTCGGCGCCACGACGATCGACAACTCAGGGACGATCACCGGCGACAACGGCCAGGCCATCGCAATCACCGGCACCTTTGCCGACACGCTGACCAACCGCGGCACGATCAACGGCTCCGTCGTGCTGGGCGACGGCGCCGACATCTTCAACAACGTGGCGGGCAGCACGAACAGCAGCACCATCGACGGCGGGAACGGCGCCGACACCGTCAACCTGCTGGGTACCGGCGCCGGAACACTGGTCGGCGCCACGGGATTCGAGACGCTGAACGTCCAGTCCGGGAGCTGGACGCTGGCCGAGACGGAATCCTATCTCTCCGGTGTCACGGTCGCATCCGGCAGCACGCTCCGGCTGGGCAGCGGCGGCACCACCGGCGACCTGGTCGCATCGACCCTCGCCGACAACGGCACGCTCGTGTTCAACCGCAGCAACCTCCTGCTGTTCACGACCGCCATCTCGGGGAGCGGTTCGGTCGAGCTTCGCGGCACGGGCCGCACACAGCTCACGGGCGTCAACACCTATGCAGGCGGGACCACGCTCTATGGCGGCAACCTCGATCTCTTCGGCGCGACCGCCGCCGGGTCGGGCGCCATCGCCTTCGCAGCGGCCACGGCCTCCACCCTCCTGATCGGCGCCAACGTCACCATCGGCAACACGCTCGTCGGCTTCGACGCCGACGACCGGATCGACCTCGCCGGCTTCAACGCCGCCACCACGGTCGCGGACTTCAACACCTCCACCAACGTCCTCGCCGTCGACGATGGCCAGGGCCACAGCACCACGCTGCGCTTCTCCGGCAGCAACGCCGGCCTGTATTTCGCCGCCGCCAGCGACGGATCCGGCGGCGCGCTGCTGAGCCAGAGCACGACCCCCTGCTTCACCCCGGGCACGGCGATCGCGACCGGCCGCGGCGACCGCCCGGTCGAGACCCTCGCGATCGGCGACTCCGTCCTCACCCGCGACGGCACGTCCCGGCCGATCCGCTGGATCGGGCGGCGCAGCTTCGCCGGGCGGTTCCTTGCCGGCAAGAAGCACCTCCTGCCCGTCGTCATCCGCGCCGGGGCGCTGGGGGACGGCCTGCCCCGCCGGGACCTCCGCATCTCGCCGCTCCACGCGATGTTCCTCGACGGCGTGCTGGTTCCCGCCTGGGCGCTGGTGAACGGCGGGTCCATCGTGCAGGACATGGCGTGCCGTGCCGTCGAGTACATCCACATCGAGCTGGACAGCCACGACGTGATCCTCGCCGAGGGCGCACCGGCCGAGACCTTCCTCGACGACGACAGCCGGGGCATGTTCCACAACGCGGCCGAATACGCAGCACTCTATCCGGACGCATCCGGGGAGCAGCCGCTCTACTGCGCCCCGCGGGTCGAGAGCGGCGAGGCGCTGGAGGCCATCCGCCGCCGCATCGATGGTGTGGCGCCCGCCCGGGCCGCCTGACGCCGCAACGGCCGCGGAGGAGCGGCATTCCGGGCGCTGCGCCGCAGCGTCCGGAGTGCGCCCCGAAGCAGCTCGAACACGTTCCTGATCCGTCGGCTGATCCCGCTCCCCAGATCGAAGCCAGGGCTATCGAAGACGTCGTCCCAAACGGCGTTCATGGGCACGATGACCCGCCGTGGCCCATCGACCAGGATCGTCACCTCGCTCACGCCCTCGGGGAACGCGACCTATTTCGGCAGTCGCACCGCCTGCGTCCGGTTGCTCTGGAACGGCTTCGAGCGGGTCATGGCAGCCTTCGCGGGTGGATATACACGATGCATATCCACCCGCGCGACCATCAAGCGCGGGGCAGCAGCTTCTGCACCTCGTTCGTTACGTCCGCCAATACCTCGGCCGGGGTCGCGCGCTGCTCGACGATGCGGGCCAGGTTGTCGACGATCGTCTGCGTGATCCGCACGCCGTTGGTGCCGGGGAAGGCGTACCAGGGCTGCATGATCGGGATCTGTTCCATGGCGGGACGGAACAGCGGGTTTTCGCGGTAGAAGGCGCCGAGGTAGCGGTCATCCTCGAGCGTCAGGGTGTTGCTGGGCACGTAGCCGGTGCCGCGGACCATGATCGTCTGGCCCACCGGCCCGGCGGCGAAGCGCATGAACTGCCATGCGGCGGCCTGTCGCGCCGGGTCCTTCGTGAGCATGACCACCGCGTTGCCGCCCGTCGGCAGCTTGCCGCCCGGCGTGATGACCGGCATGCGGGTCGACCGCAGCTCGACCTCCGGACCGACGGAGCGCTGGAACTGGCCGATATAGGCGGTGGTGCCCATGACGATGCCGAGCTTGCCGGCGTAGAAGGCCTGGAAGGCGGCGTCGGTGGTCAAGGGCGGCATGCGGCCTTCCTTCACCATGCGGTCGAGCAGGGTGAGCGCCTTGAGGCCGGGTTCGCCGAACGCGACCCTGGTCTCGTCGGGGGAGAGCATCTGGCCGCCGTAGCCGTACAGCAGCGCGGAGAACATCCAGTCGTCGCCGGGCCAGCGGTAGTGCATGGAGCTGATGCCGTCGCCGAGGGCGGCTATTTTCGCGGCGAGGGCGAGGACGCCGTCCCAGTCTTTCGGGAAGTTGTCGGGGTCGCCGCCGGCGCGGCGCACGAGCTTCGCGTTGAAGTAGCAGATCGGGTTGCTGGCGGAGAAGGTGAGGCCGACCTGCTTGCCGCCGACCTTGGCGAGGTTGAGGATCGAGGATGTCCAGCCGGACTTCTCCGTGTCGCCTTCCTTGGCCAGGAACGGCGCGAGGTCCTGGACGATGCCGCGTTCGGCGAGGAAGCGGAGCCGGTTCAGGCCCTGGAAGCTGACGTCCGGCAACCCGCCGGCCGCGGCCTGGCGGATGACGAGCTGCAGCCCGTCCTCGTACGTGGGGCTGGGCGCCGGGAAGCGGATGGTCACGTCCGGGTGGTCGCGGGTGAAGGCGGAGCCGACCTGGTCCATCACGTCCTTGAAGAAGGCGGGCATGGGGTAGTGCACGACCAGCTCGGTCGCGGCCCGGGCGGGGCGGGGCAGCAGGGGGGCGGCCAGCGGGGCGGTCAGCAGCAGGCGTCGGGTGAGCGTCATGGCGGTCTCCTGTTGTTCAACCTTTGAGTCCGGCCGTCGCGACGCCCTGGATGAAGCGGCGCTGGGCCAGCAGGAAGGCGGCGACCATGGGCAACGTCGTGATGACGCTGGCGGCCATGAGGGCGCCGATGTCGTTGCCGCCCTCTTCGGCGCGAAAGAACAGGACGCCGAGGGCGGGGGTGGCCATGCGCTCCGTCTGGATGACGATCAGCGGCCAGAACAGGTCGTTCCAATGCGCGACGACGCTGAAGGTGGCGAAGGCGGTGGCGGTGGGCCAGGCGTTCGGCAGGATGACGCGCCAGACGATCGAGGCCTCGTTCATGCCGTCCAGCCGGGCCGCCTGGATCAGCTCGTCCGGCAGCGCCTTGAAGGCCTGGCGGAACATGAACACGGCGAAGACCGAGATCGCGAAGGGCGCGACGAGCGCCGCATAGGTGTCGAGCAGGCCGAGCTTCGCGAGCGCCACGTACAGCGGCAGCGCGGGCACGTGCGCGGGGATCAGCAGCCCGAGCATGATCAGGCCGAAGACGAGGTCCTGCCCGGGCCAGCGCAGCTTTGCCAGGGCGTAGGCGCAGGGCACGGCGAACAGCAGCTGCAGCGCCAGGATGACGGCGCACACCACCGCCCCATTCAGCAGGAAGCGCAGCAGCGGCACCGCCGTCAGCGCCTTCGTGTAGTTCTCGACGCCATAGAACCGCCCGGGGATGAGGTTCAGCGACGCCTGGAAGATCTCGCCGCCCGGCTTCAGCGAGGCGGACAGCATGAAGACGTACGGGGCGAGCACGATGAGCGATGCGGCGGACAGCAGCACCAGGCGCACGCCCTGGAACGCCGGCGGGTGCCGCGTCATCCGTAGTGCACCCGGCGCTCCAGCACCCGCGTCTGCAGCAGCACCAGGCCCAGCACGACGGCCAGGAACACCACGGTGATGGCGGCCGAGTAGCCGATGCGGAAATAGGTGAAGCCCTCGCGGTACATCAGGTGCAGCAGCACCTCGCTGGCCTTGTTCGGGCCGCCCTTGGTCAGCGCCGCGACAGTGTCGAACACGCGCAGGCAGCGGATGGCGGTGATGGTGACCACGAACAGGGTGGTGGGGCCCAGCAGCGGCCAGGTGACCAGCCAGAAGCGGTCCCAGGCGAGCCGCGCGCCGTCGGTTTCCGCCGCCGCCCGCAGTTCCGGCGGGATCGCCGTCAGCCCGGCCAGGAACAGCACCACGACGTAGCCCAGGTTCTCCCACACGCCGATCATGCACAGCGACGTCAGCACCCAGTCGCTGGACCCCAGCCAGTTGATGGGCGCCACCCCCAGCATCCGCAGCGCCGAGTTCAGCGGTCCGATGGTGGGATGCAGCAGGTATTCCCAGGCCGTCGCCATCGCGACCAGCAGCGACACGACCGGCAGGAAGAACACGGCCCGGAAGAATGCCCGGCCCCGTGCCCCCGCCTCGATCAGCAGCGCGATGCCGAGGCCGAGGGCCACGGACAAGGGCAGGACGGCGGCGACGTAGACCAGGGTGTTGCGCAGCGCGCCGCGGAAGCCGCGATCGTCCAGCAGCTCGGCGAAGTTGGCGAGGCCGATCCAGCGCAGCGGCGGGCCGCCGAGTTCGAGATCCGTCAGCGACACCAGCAGCAGCGCGCCCGTCGGCAGCAGCAGCAGCACCGACAGCGCGAGCACGGCGGGCCCTGCCAGCAGCCAGCCGGCCGCCCATTCCGCGCTCCACCAGGGGCGTGCCGCGGCGTCAGACATCGGCCATCGCCGGCGCGCGCAGCCTGAGGCGCGCGCCATCCGTGCCGAACAGCAACGCCGCCGCCCAGTCCGGCTCGAACCGGACGGTGTCGCCGGGGCGCAGCCGCTCGGCCTGGGCCACCGGCAGCCGCGCGACCAGCGTCTCGGCGCCGGAGCGCGCGTGGACCAGCACGTCGGCGCCCAGGAACTCCAGGTGCTCGACCGCCGCGGGGAGGGTGCCGTGGATGTCCGGCCGCAGCGCCTCGGCCCGCAGGCCCACGACGACCGGCGTCCCCGGCGCCGCCTCCGGATGCAGCGGCAGCACGGCGCCGCCGGCGACGACGCCCCGGTCGCCCGCGATGCCCGGCAGCGTGTTGATGCGGGGGCTGCCGAGGAACTGCGCGACGGCGAGGGTGGCCGGGTCGTCATAGAGCGCGCGCGGCGGCCCGATCTGCAGGATGCGCCCGCCCAGCATGACGGCGACGCGGTCCGACATGGTCATCGCCTCGACCTGGTCGTGCGTCACGTAGACGGTCGTGACGCCGGCGCGCCGGTGCAGCTCGACGATTTCCTTGCGCGTCCGGGCCCGCAGCTCGGCATCGAGGTTGCTGAGCGGCTCGTCCATCAGGAAGGCCCGGGGCTGGCGCACGACGGCGCGGCCCAGCGCGACCCGCTGCCGCTGCCCGCCCGAGAGCTGCCCCGGCCGCCGGTCCAGCAGATGGCCGATGCCCAGCATGTCGGCGGCGCGGGCCACGTCGACGGCGATCTGCCGCCGCAGCGCGGCCTGCCCGGGCGCCAGATGCCGCAGCAGCGGCAGGCGGCCGGCCAGGGACAGGCGCCGCATCGCGAGCGGCACGGCCAGGTTCTCGGCCACCGTCAGATGCGGGTAGAGCGCGTAGTTCTGGAACACCATCGCCACGTCCCGGTCCGCCGGGCGCAGCGCGGTGACGTCCCGCCCGCCGATCGACACGCGCCCGGCATCGGCCATCTCCAGCCCGGCCAGGATCCGCAGCAGCGTCGTCTTGCCGCAGCCGGACGGGCCGACCAGGCACAGGAACTCGCCGGCGGCCAACCGGGCCGAGACGCCGTGGAGCACCGTCGTCGCGCCGAACCGCTTCTCGATCCCCTCGACGACGATGCCCATGCCTAGATGGCCGGGTAGGTCTGGTCGCGGATGTCCGCGAAGAACGGGCGGTCCATGCCGGGCGGCTGCATCAGCGTCGTCTCGACCTCGTCGTCGCCGAAGCGGTGCAGCAGGATGCCCGTGGGGCGGTCCCCGGGCATGCCGTCCTGGATCTCCGGCTCCACCACGAACGCCGCGGACGGGGCCCAGGCGAAGCGGACCGGGCCGCGCATGGCCTGGTTGTGCAGATGCAGGTGGCCGGACGCGACCAGGCGCAGGTTGGGGTGCGCCATGACGGGGCGCAGCGGCGCGCGGGCGAAGGGGGGCACGGACCAGTAGTCGAACAGCGTCTCGTCCGGGTCGGCCGCGAAGAACGGCTTGTGGATGAAGACGGCGAGCCGCCGGTCGCCCAGGGTTGCCAGCGCGTCGGCGATCATGCGGGCCTGCGAGGCCTCGGCCGGGTGCGCGCCCATGATCTGGCTGTCGAGGCCCAGGATGCGCCAGTTGTCGCGGTCCAGCACCCAGCGGTCCGGGCCCATCGCGCGGCGGAAGCGGTCCAGCCGCTCGTCGTTCACGGGTTGCTTCGGCGCACGCTCGGGGTGGTCGCCCACGTCGTGGTTGCCGGGGACGAAGTGGACCGGGGCGGGCATGCGCGCGAACTCGGCGGCGGCGAGCGCCATGTCGGCGTCCTGGTCGGCGCCGTCGAGGGTCTGGTCGCCGCTGGCGACGACGAGATCGGGGCGTTCCACGTCCAGCGCCGCGACGATGCGGTCGAAGTTGGGGCGGAACAGGGGGGTGCGGGCACCCAGGTGCGTGTCGGAGACCTGGGCGATGGTGAAGGGCATGGGCGCTGCCTTAAGCGCCCCGCGTTACGCCAGCATGACAGGGCTGCGACGGTTCCGTTTCAGGCCCGGCTGTAGCGCCAGACGCTGGCTGGCGGGATGTTGAGCGGTGTCCAGGCCTCGCGCCGGGCCACCAGGCCGTGCTTCGCCGCGGGGAGCGGAGATGTCACGCAATAGCTATAATGCAGGAAGCCGCGGCCGGGCGCCACCGCCTCCATGGCGTCGATGAAGCGGCGCTGCTGGGCCAGGGGCAGCAGCACCAGCGGGATGCCGCAGACGATGGTGCCGACGCGGCCGTGGCGCGGGCGCGGCAGCAGGTCCGGCAGGGCGCGGGCATCGCCCTGGATCACGTCGACGCCGGGCAGCGTGTCGGCCAGGTGCCGCGCCATGTCGGGCACGATCTCGACGACCGTGATCCGTTCGGCGGGGATGCCGCCGTCCAGCAGCGCGCGGCTGACGACGCCGGTGCCGGCGCCCAGTTCGACCACCCACTCGTCGGCGCCGCGGCGGACCTGCTGCACCACGCGGCGGCACAGCGCGGGCGAGCTGGGCACGACGGAGCCCATCTGCAACGGATTGGCGAGCCAGCGGCGCAGGAACAGCGCGACCCCGGACCGGTCCGCATGCGTATCCCCGTGCGCCCGTGTCAGCATCGCCGTCCTCCGAACCGTGACCAACAAGTTTCGAAACGGCGGCATAGCCCGGCGGTTGGCCCCTGCCGAGACAGCGGAACGTGAAGCTTCCGTGGCAGTCCCGGGGCGGGAACCCGCTTCCCGTCCTGGCCCGGATCGTGCACGGTGCGCGCCGCCGACCATGACGGAGCCGACGATGACCCTGAAGATCGCCCGACGTACGCTCGCCCCCCTCGCCGCCGCCGCTGCCGCCTTTGGGGCCGGCGCCGCGCGGGCCGCCGACGCCCCCCGCGTGCTGAACGTGGGCACGGGCGGCGCTTTCACGTCCATCGATCCGCACTACCATAACCTCACGCCCAACAACGTGATCTCGTTGCACCTGTTCAACGGGCTGGTCGTGCTGGACGGGCAGTTCAAGCCGGTGCCGGATCTGGCCGAGAGCTGGAAGCCGATCGGCGAGAAGGTGTGGGAGTTCAAGCTGCGGCCCAACGTCGTGTTCAGCGACGGGTCCCCCTTCACCGCGGACGACGTCGTGTTCACGTTCGAGCGGATCCCGAAGGTCGTGAACTCGCCGGCGAGCTTCACCCAGGCGGTGAAGCCCGTGGAGCGGCTGGAGGTCGTCGATCCCCTCACGATCCGGATGCACACCCGCGCACCGGAGCCGCTGCTGCCCATCTTCCTGGCCCAGGCGCGCATCATCAGCCGCAAGTATGGCGAGGGCGCGGTGACGGCCGACTACAACTCCGGCAAGGCCGCGATCGGGACCGGGCCGTACGTGCTCGACAGCGTGCTGCTGGGCGACAAGATCGTGTTCAAGCGCAACGAGAAGTTCTATGGGCCGAAGCCGTACTGGGACATCGTCAACTACCGGCTGATCGCCAACGGCGCGTCGCGGACCGCGGCCCTGCAGGCGGGCGACGTCGACATCATCGACCAGGTCAGCACGCGCGACGTGGGCCTGCTGCAGAAGGACCCGAAGCTCACGATCCTGTCGCCGCCGGGCCAGCGGCTGATCTACCTGTATATGGACACGGAGCGGGAGCCGACGCCGTTCGCGATGGACAATGCGGGCAAGCCGCTTGCGAAGAACCCCATGAAGGACCTGCGGGTCCGCAAGGCGATGTCGCTCGCGATCAATCGCGAGGGGCTCAAGTCGCAGATCATGGACGGGTTCGCGGCGACGACCGGGCAGCTTCTGCCCGCGGGCGCCGTGGGCTACACGCCGGACCTGAAGCCCGACCCCTACGACCAGGCGCAGGCGCGCAAGCTGCTGGCCGAGGCCGGGTATCCGCAGGGCTTCCAGATCACGCTGCACGGACCCAACGACCGTTATGTCAACGACCGCCAGCTGGTCGAGGCCATCGCGCAGATGTGGACCCGGGTGGGGATCAAGACGACGGTCAACACCATGCCGGCCAGCATGTTCTTCTCGGAAGGCGGGCGGGACGTGTTCAGCGTCGACCTCACGGGATGGGCCAGCGACACGGGCGAGGCGAGCAGCAGCCTGATCCAGATCGTCGCCTCGGTGAACGTCGAGAAGGGCCGGGGCGCGCAGCCGAAGCCGTCCCACTTCGCGCGGGCCGACATCGACAAGGTCGTGGAAGACAGCCTGGCGACCTTCGACGACAAGGAGCGTGAGGCGCTCTATGTGAAGGCCCTGAAGATGGCGATGGCGGAGCAGGCGTTCATCCCGCTCCACCACCAGGTCAACATCTGGGCGATGAAGAAGAACTACGTGCTGGCGCCGCGGATGCAGGAGGGCGTCCGCGCCTACGAGGTGTCGTTCAACGCGGGGGCCTAGTATCTTCTCCCTCTCCCGTCGGGGGAGCGCCGGGGTGAGAGCCTGCCGCTCGCCCAGGGGCTGGCCGCTGATGGGAGAGGGCTTGTGACACGTATCCGCCTCCTCGCCGCCGACGCGTTCGAGTGGGCGTTCCGCCTTCGCATGCCGTTCCGCTTCGGCGCGATCACCGTCACCCATGGGCGGCAGGCCGTGCTCCGGGTTCGCATCCGCCTGGAGGATGGCACGGAGGCGGAGGGGTGGGGCGCGGAATCGCTCGCCGCCAAGTGGTTCGACAAGGACCCGGCGCTCAGCGACGACGCGAACCTGGACCAGCTTCGCCGTGCGCTCGAACTCGCGCGGGACGCCTACCTGGCCGCCGGGCCGAACACTCCGTTCGGGCTGTTTGCGGACACCTATGCCGCCCATCTGTCCGCCTGCGCCCGCGAAGGCCTGAACCCGCTCGTCGCCGCCTTCGGCCCGGCGATGCTGGACCGCGCCATCCTGGACGCCCTGTGCCGCGCCCGCGGCGTCGACGTGTTCACGGCCTTGCGCGCCAACCTGCCGGGCCTCGCCCCCCACGCCGTGATCCCCGACCGCGCCGGCTTCGACTTCGACGCCTTCCTGGGCTCGCTGTCCCCCGCCCCTGGCATCGACGCGCGCCACACCGTCGGCCTGGTGGACCCCATCACCACGGCCGACCAGGCCGCCCGCGTCGGGGACGGCCTGCCCGAGACGCTCGCCGAGGTCTGCGCCGCCTATGGGCACCGCTGGTTCAAGCTGAAGGTCGGCGGCGACCTGCGCGCCGACATCGACCGGCTGTGCCGCATCGCCGCCGTGCTCGACCGACTGCCCGGCTACCGGGCGACCCTGGACGGCAACGAGCAGTATGCCGATGCCGACGCCGCGCTCGCGCTGTGGCGCGGCATCGAGGCCGAGCCGCGTCTCGCGCGGCTGGCCGGGTCCGTCGCCTTCATCGAGCAGTCGATCCGCCGCGCCGCCGCCCTCGCCGCCCCCGTCCACCCCCTGGCGGCCCACCGCCCCGTGCTGATCGACGAATCCGACGAGACGCTGGACGCCTTTCCGCGCGCGCAGACGCTCGGCTACACCGGCGTAAGCTCCAAGCTGTGCAAGGGTATCTATAAAAGCCTGGTCAACCGATCCCGCATCGACAGCGTCCCCCGCCTCTTCATGTCGGCCGAGGACCTGACGACCCAGCCCGGACTTTCCGTGCAGCAGGACCTGGCGCTGGTCGGGCTGCTGGGCCTTACGCACGTCGAACGAAACGGCCACCACTTCATCGACGGGTTCGCCGGCCGGCCCGACGCGGAGGCGGACGCCTGCCTCGCCGCCCATCCGGACCTCTACCACCGGCGGGACGGCCGGGTCCGGCTGCGGATCCGGGACGGGCGCATCGCGCTGGGCTCGCTCGCCTGCCCCGGCTTCGCGGCGGCGGCCCTGCCGGACGTGCCGTTCCTGGACCCGATGCCGGACGCACGCTGGCCTCAGCCCCGCATGGAAAGCGCCTCGGCCACGTAGGGGTTCGACCGCCGCTCCGCCCCGATCGTGCTGCCCGGGCCGTGGCCGCACACGAACGCCATGGTGTCCGGCAGGGTCATCACCTTGTCCCGGATGCTCCGCAGCAGCGCGTCGTGATCGCCATAGGGGATGAAGTCGGTGCGCCCGACCGACCCCTGGAACAGCACGTCGCCCATCAGCGCGACGCCCGCCGCGTGGTTCACGAACACCACATGGCCCGGCGTGTGGCCGGGGCAGTGCAGCACGTCGAAACGGTGCTCGCCCATCATCACGACGTCACCCTCGTGCAACCAGGTGTCGGGGCGCACCGGGCGGGCGTCGATGCCGTACTGCGCGCCCGATTCGGCCAGGCCGTCCAGCAGGAACGCGTCGCGCTCGTCCGGACCCTCCAGCACCGCATCCGGCAGCGCGGCCTTCAACGCGGCGGCCCCGCCCGCGTGGTCGATGTGGCCATGGGTCAGCAGGATGCGCTCGATGGTGATGCCCAGCTTCGCGACCGCGTCCAGGATGTCGGGCACGTCGCCGCCGGGGTCGACGACCATGCCGCGCATGGTGGCCTCGTCCCACAGCAGCGTGCAGTTCTGTTGCAGGCGGGTGACAGGGATGATCGCGGCGCGCAGTTCGGGCATGGTCATGTCCATCAGGGAACGCCATCTATCGCCGACGGAACCGGGATGCGGCAATATGCGGGCCTTGCGTCGAGGCCCGCTCCTCCGCATTTTGCAATATTCGACAGGGAACACGCGGGACGATGGACGGCGGCACCGACGCGAGACGGATCACGATCCACACACCGGCCGACTTCGTGGGCATGCGGGCCGCCGGCCGCCTGGCCGCCGAGACGCTGGACATGGTGGCGCCGCACGTGAACCCGGGCGTGACGACCGCGGCGCTGGACCGCCTGTGCCACGACTTCATCACCGCCCATGGCGCCATCCCCGCGCCGCTGAACTACCGCGGCTTCCCGAAATCCATCTGCACCAGCCTGAACCACGTCGTGTGCCACGGCATTCCCGGCGACCGGCGGCTGATCGACGGCGACGTGCTCAACATCGACGTCACCGTCGTGCTGGACGGCTGGCACGGGGACAGCAGCCGGATGTACGCGGCGGGGCAGCCCAGCACCCGCGCCGCGCGGCTGATGGATGTGACGCACGAGGCGCTGATGCGGGGCATCGCCGCCGTCCGCCCGGGCGCCACGCTGGGCGACGTCGGCCACGCGATCCAGAGCTTCGTCGAGGGCAACCGGTTCAGCGTGGTGCGCGACTTCTGCGGCCACGGCATCGGCCGCCGCTTCCACGAGGCGCCGAACGTCCTCCACTTCGGCCGCCCCGGCGAAGGCCCGGTGCTGCGCCCCGGGATGTTCTTCACCATCGAACCCATGGTCAACGCGGGCCGCCCCGAGGTGAAGGTGCTGGATGACGGCTGGACCGCCGTCACCCGCGACCGCACCCTGTCCGCGCAGTTCGAGCACATGATCGGCGTCACCGAGATGGGATGCGAGGTGTTCACCTACTCCCCGGCCGGGCTGGACAAGCCGCCCTACGGATGACCGCCGCCTTCGTCATGCCTGGTGTGCGCCCCTTCGTGACGACGCACAGGCTGCGGTTCAACGACACCGACAAGCTCGGCCACGTGAACAACGCCGTGTTCGCCGTCATGCTGGAGCAGGGCCGGGCGGAGCTGATGGTGCTGCAGGGCCTGCCCGTCGGCCGCGCGGACCAGGCCGTCGTCATCGTTCGGATGGAGCTGGATTTCCTCGCGGAGCTGAACTGGCCCGGTGACGTGCGGATCGAGACGGAGGTCGCGCGCATCGGCGGCAAGTCGTTCGCGCTGCGGCAGCGGCTGGTCTCGGGCGGCGTCGTCTGCGGCCGGGCGGCGACCGTGATGGTGGTGATGGACCGGGCGGCGCGGAAGGCGGTGCCGATCGACCCCTGGCGCGATGCACTCGGCCGCTGGCTGGTGCCCGAGCCGTGACGGCCGGGCCTGCGGACCTGCTGCGCCAGCTCGAGCAGCTGGCGGCCGAGGTGTCGCGCAAGCCCGATCCCATCCCGCCCGGCCTGTTTCCACCGGATCCCCGCCCCGGATCGCCGCTGAGCGCCGAGGGCCACCGCGCCCGGATGCGCGCCCGGCTGCTGACCGCCGGGCCCGACGCCGTGGCGGACCACGAGCTGCTGGAGATGGTGCTGTTCCTGGCCCTGCCCCGCCGCGACACGAAGCCCATCGCCCGCGCGCTCATCAACCGTTTCGGCAGCTTCGCCGCCAGCATCAGCGCCCCCCTGCCCGACCTGCGGGGGGTCGAGGGCCTGGGCGATGCCGGCGCCGCCGCGCTGAAGCTGGTGCAGGCCGCCGCGCACCGGCTGGTCCGTGCCGAGCTGCGGGACCGCCCCATCCTGGGCGACTGGCAGCGCCTGATGGACTACCTGGGCGCCGTCCTGTCGCGAGAGCGGACGGAGCAGTTCCGCATCCTGTTCCTGGACAACAAGAACCGCCTTCTGGCGGACGAGGCGCAGAGCCGGGGGACGGTGAACCACACGCCGGTCTACCCGCGGGAGGTGGTGAAGCGCGCGCTGGAACTGCACGCGACCGCGGTCATCCTGGTCCACAACCACCCGAGCGGCGACCCCACCCCGTCCCCCGACGACGTCGCGATGACGAAGGCGATCCGGCAGGCCGCGGACGTGCTGTCGGTCGCGCTGCACGACCACGTCATCGTGGGCAACGGGCGGTGGTTCAGCTTCCGGCGCGAAGGCCTGTTGTAGGGCCGGTCACCCGCCCCGGTGCACCATGTGCAGCTTGTTCCCCTCGGGATCGCGCATATACGCCCCGTAGTAGTCCGGCGCGTATTGCGGCCGGAGGCCGGGCGCGCCCTCGCTCGTGCCGCCATGGGCCACGGCCTGGTCGTGCGCCGCGTCCACGGCGGCGCGGGTCGGCGCACGGAAGGCGCACATCCAGCCATTGCCCGGTGACGCGACACCGCGGTCGAACGGACGCCCCAGGTAGAAGGCGGGTCCGGCCGGCTCGCCCCGCCATCCGGCCGCGCCCCAGTCCTCGTCCGTCCAGAACCGCCCGATCCCCAGCGGCGCCAGCACCGCGTCGTAGAAGGCGATCATCGCCCGCACGTCGTTGGCGCCCACCGTCACATGGCTGAACAATCCCTGCCCCCTTCGTCCACGTCGCGACAGACAGGGTTCTACGCGCTTGCGCGGGGCACGGGCACCCCCAGGCGTCACGCCCCGGCGACGTAGGCCTTCAGACTGTCCACCTCCTGCTCCTGCTGGTCGATGCGCGCCTTCACGATGTCGCCGATGCTGACGATCCCCAGCAGCCGCCCGTCCTCGACCACCGGCAGGTGCCGCACCCGGCGGTTCGTCATCAGCGCCATGGCCTCAGGCACGGTCACGTGGCTGGAGACGGTATGCACCACCCGGGTCATCAACTGCGCCGCGGTCATCTCCAGCGTCCGAGCGCCGTATTCGGCGAGGTTGGCCACGATGTCGCGCTCGCTGACGATCCCCAGCAACTGGTCCGCATTGTCCAGCACGAGGATGGCGCCGATCCGCTTCTCCCGCAGGCGGCGCGCGACCTCGGCGATCGTCGCGGTGGGTGCGACGCGGGCGACGTCATGGCCCTTGTGCCTCAATATGGCGGCGATCGTCATGGTGGCCTCCCAACCGTTCTCGTTGGGCGCCATCCTGCGCGCCGCCGCCTGCCCACCGCAACCGCGGGGTGAGCAGGTGCAGCAGAGCTATTCGGCGGCCGTCAGCTGCGGCGAAAGCTGCGTCTGCACCAGGTCCGCGAAACGGCCGCGCATCCGCAGCAGCGCATCGAAGTTGCCGCGCTCGACGACCCGCCCGTTCTCGAACACCAGTATTTCGTCGGCATCCCGGACCGTGCTCAGGCGATGGGCGATGATGAACGTGGTCCGTCCCTTCATCAGGGTCTGCATCGCGCGGGACACCCGCGCCTCGGTGGCGGCGTCCAACGCGCTCGTCGCCTCGTCCAGGATCAGGATCGGCGGGTCCTTCAACAGCGCGCGAGCGATCGCCAGCCGCTGCCGCTGCCCGCCCGACAGGGTTGATCCACGCTCCCCCACGATGGTGTCGTAGCCCTGGGGCTGGCGGATGATGAACTCGTGAGCGTCGGCCAGCCGGCACGCGCGCTCCAGCTCGTCATCGGTCGCGTTGGGCCGGCCGATCAGCAGGTTCTCGCGGATGGAGCGGTTGAACAGCATGCTCTCCTGGAACACGACGCCGATCGACTTCCGCAGGCTCTCGAGCGTCGCGTCCCGCAGATCCTGCCCGTCGATGCGGATGGTGCCCGCGGACGGGTCCCACAGCCGCTGCAGCAGGTTCATCGCCGTGCTCTTGCCCGCGCCCGTCTGCCCGACGAGTGCCACGGACGTGCCGGGCCGGGCCTTGAACGACACCTCGGACAGGATGTTCGGTCCGCCGGGATAGGCGAAGCTCACGTTGTCGAACTCGACCTCGCCGGCCTGGGCCACCAGCGTCTTCGCGTCCGTCCGTTCGGGCACCGAGCTTTTGCTGTCCAGCACCTTGAAGAAGTCCTCGAGGATGGGAAGCTGGAAGAACACGCGCGAGGCGAACTGCACCGCGCTTTCCAGGCGGCCGATCAGCAGCGTGGCAAAGCCCATGAAGCTCACGATCTCGCCCACCGCCGCCTGGCCCTGCAGGTGCAGCAGCGTGCCGATGATCACGATCGCGATGACGGCGAGCGTGCTGGCGCCCCGCGTCAGCACCGTCACGACCGCCCACCAGTTCAGCACCGGGAATTGGTTGCGGATGACGTCGTTGATGATCTCGCCGAACAGCCGGCTCTCGGCCGACAGCCGCGTGAAGCTCTGCACGACCATGACGTTCGCGAGCGCGTCCTGCGCCGTGCCCGCCAGGTGCGAATGATAATACTCGACCCGGCGCTGCCCGGCTTCCGTCTTGTTCACCACCGCGACCGTCAGCACGATGAACAGGACCACCAGCACGACCAAGGTCGACGCCAGCCGCCAGTTGATGAAGAACGTCAGCGGCAGCAGCACGAGCACGGCCACGTAGGTCGCCAGTTGCTCCTTGAAGAACACCAGCCACAGGCCGAACAGGCTATCGGACCCGCCCAGCATCACCTTCATCAACCGGCCCGAATGGCTGTCGCCATGGAACGAGAGCGGCAGCGACAGCACGTGGCCGAAATACCGGTTCATGATCGACAGGCGGTTGCGGTGGGCCATGCGCTCGGAATGCAGCGCCACCGCGATGTTGGCGCCGATGGCCGCCGCCCCCACCGCGAACCAGATCCCCAGCAGTTGCCCGCACTGGGCCCACAGCTCGTCCCGCGCCATCCGGTCCGATTCCGTCAGCAGCCCGATCACGCGCCCGAACAGGACGGGGTCCAGGAACTGCAGCCCGGCGACGATCACGTTGGCGACGCCGAGCATGATGGCCAGCCGCTTGTCGGCGGCCAGAGAGGCGAGAACCCGGCGGTAGATCTTCAGGAAGCGCATGAGCCCATCCGACGCAATCGTGTCATGCCGTCTCTACGCATGGATCACGGCAGGATCAGGGCACAATGCGGACGACCGGGTGAAGGTTTCAGAACGGCCGGGCGACGTAGGCGACGGACGGGCGCACGAACTCCTCCTGCGCCGCCACCAGCAGCAGCTCGTCCGCCCCTGCGTCCGCCGTCCGCCGCAGCAGCCCGGCCACCGAGCTTCCCGCGCGCTCCAGCGCCGCCCGGGCCGACCCGGTCCGCAGCAGATGCAGCAGGAACAGGGCCGCGATCGCGTCCCCCGCACCGTTGGGCGCGATGGGCAGCAGCGGCACGCGCAGCAGCCACGCGCCGTCCCGGTCCGCGGCCACCAGGTCCAGCGCATCGCCGGGCGTCGCCTCCGTCCGCAGGCTGGTGACCAGGACCGTCCCCCGCCCCCCCGGCGCCATCCGGGCCTGCAACGCAGCGATCGCCGGCCGGGCATCTCGCTCCCCGGTCAGGAACGCCAGCTCGAACGCATTCGGCGTCAGCACGTCGGCCCGCGGCACCGCTTCGGCCCCCAGCAGCTCCGGGATCCCCGGTCGCACGAAGACGCCTTTTCCCGTGTCGCCGATCACCGGGTCGCAGCAATAGAGCGCGGCCGGGTTCGCGGCCCGCACGCGGTCGACGGCGTGCAGCACCGCGGCCCCGGTCGCCGCATCGCCCAGATACCCCGACAGCACCGCGTCGCACCGCGGCAGCAGGCCCCGCGCCTCGATCCCGTCCACGACGTCCCGCACCGCGTCGCCCCCCAGCGCCTGCCCGCGGAAGGCGCCATGCCCCGGGTGATTGCTGAACTGCACCGTGTGAACCGCCCAGACCTCGGCCCCCAGGCGCTGCAGCGGGAACATCGCCGCCGCATTGCCGACATGCCCGGTCGCGACCCAGGACTGGATGGAGAGGATCGTCTGCTGCATGGCTCCGGGTCTAGACGCCGCACCCCAGCCGGACAACCTTGCGCCGCCCGACGTCAGGAGCCCCCATGCGAACCCCCGCCCTGTTCACGCCCATGACCATCCGCGACGTGACCCTCCCGAACCGCATCGTCGTCTCCCCGATGTGCCAGTATTCCGCCGATGACGGCCTGGGGTCCGACTGGCACGTCCAGAACCTGGGCGCGAAGGCCATGGGCGGCGCCGGCCTCGTCTTCACCGAGGCCACGCACGTGTCCGCCCTCGCCCGCATCACACCGGGTTGCCTCGGCCTGTGGACGCCGGAGCACCTGGCCTTCCTCAAGCGCATCACCGCGCTGATCGAGTACGCGGGCGGCGTTCCCGGCATCCAGATCGCCCATGCGGGCCGCAAGGCCAGCAGCAAGCGCCCGTGGGAGGGCGGCACGGCGCTCCGGCCCGAGGACGGCGGCTGGGTCCCCCACGCGGTCAGCGCGATCCCGTTCCACGACGACGCCGTCATCCCCCACGCCATGACCGCGGACGAGCTGCACGGCGTCGCCGCCGAGTTCGGCGCCACCGCGCGCATGGCGCTGCAGGCCGGGTTCAAGGTCGCCGAGATCCACGCCGCCCACGGCTACCTCATCCACTCCGCCCTTTCGCCGATCGGAAATACCCGCAACGACGGGTATGGCGGCGACCTGGCCGGCCGTGCCCGCCTGCTGATGGAGGTCATCGACGCCGTCCGCGCCGAATGGCCCGCGGGCCTGCCGCTGTTCGTGCGGATGTCGTGCACGGATTGGGCGGAGGGCGGCTTCACGGTCGACGACGCCGTCACCGTCGCCACCTGGTTGAAGGCGCGCGGCGACGTGGACCTCATCGACTGCTCCGCGGGCGGGATCATGCCGCATATCAAGATCCCCTCGATCCACCCGGGCTACCAGGTGCCCTACGCCGACCGCATCCGCCGCGAGGCGGGCATCGCGACCGGCGCCGTGGGCATGATCCGCACGCCGGAGCTTGCCGAGGAGATCCTCGCCAATGGCCGCGCCGACCTGGTGTTCATGGCCCGCGCGCTGCTGGCCGATCCGGCTTGGCCGTTGCGCGCCGCCGCGTTCCTGGGCGTCAAGCCGCACCTCGTCCCGCAATACCAGCGCGCCACGGTGTAGCCACGAACGCGGCCCATGCATCCTGCCCCGGCAACGGATCCGACGTTCATGCGTTGAACCGGGCAGGAGGAACTGCACGATGCTGAAACATGCCGTCTTCGCTGGCCTGGCCGCCCTGGTGGCGGCCACGTCCATGCCTGCGCCGGCCCAGGCCCAACCGCATCGCGATTGGGATCGCCGCCATCACGGCCATGATCGCGGCTACGGGTACGGCTACGGTCGCGACCGGGACTATTACCGGCCGAACTACTATCGTCCGCCCCCGCCCGTGTACTACGCCCCGCCGCCGCGGCCCTACTATCCGCCGCCGGGCGTCTACATCCCCTTCCGCTGAACGCATCAGGAGCATCCACATGCGTATCGCAGTCATGGTTCTCGCAGGGGCGCTTGCCGCCCCGGCGCTACTGAGCCCCGCCGTTGCCCAGACCGCCCCGCCCGCGGCGGCCGCCATCGCGCCGGCCGACGCCAACGGCCGACGCGCCATGGGCCGGGTGGAGCAGCACATCACCGACCTGCACAAGCGCATGGGAATCACCCCGGCGCAGCAGGCCCAGTGGAACGTCTTCGCCGACATCATGCGCCAGAACGCCCGCCGCATGGAGGCCAGCTACACCGACCGGCAGGCGCGCGCCGGGTCGATGACGGCCGTCGACGACCTGAAGGCCTACGCCTCGATGGAGCGTGCCCGGGCAGACGACGTCGAACGCCTGATCCCGGCTTTCGACAGCCTGTATCAATCCATGTCCACCGAACAGCGCGCCGCCGCCGACAAGACGTTCCACGAGTTCCAGCGTGGTCCTCGCGGCAAGAACCGCGCCTAGCTCGCTTGCCATGGCGGCGGAGGGCGGACTATACCCCGCCCTCTGTCGCCGGTCGGTATCGGCGGCCCCCAATCCAAGGACCCGCCATGAAGCCCGGCATCCACCCCGAATACCACGACGTCACGATCATCATGACCGACGGGTCCAGCTACGTGACCCGTACCTGTGCCGGCAAGGCCGGTGACACCATCCGCCTCGACATCGATCCCAAGAGCCACCCGGCCTGGACCGGCGTCCAGCGCATGATGGACACGGGCGGCCAGGTCGCCAAGTTCAACAAGAAGTTCGCGGGCCTCGGCAAGCGCGGCCAGCCCTGAGCCTTGGGGTGAAATGCACGGCGCGTTCCACCCTCCGCCACCGGACGCCACGTCACCGGCCCGCCCATAAGCGGCGCACCCCGACCACGGTATCCCGCAGGCTCGTGTAATGCTCGCCGCGCCACCGCCAGCGCCGCACGAGGAACTCACCGACCGCCATCGCCGCGACCATCGGCGCATGCGCCGTCGTGACGAGTGCCCGCCACGCGCCAGGCGCTGAGACCAGCAACACGCCCGAGAGCGCCAGTTGCCCGGCAAAGAAGGCGCACCACGCCCATGTCACGGCCCGCGTGTACGGGACCATGCCGGCATGGAAGGTCGGGTTCAGCCGGCTTGCGACCCACGTCACCAGGCTGACCCGCCCCGGCCGCAGCGACGCCCCGAACACCACCAGCAGCGCCCCGTACAACATCGCGTGCGCCACGCCCGCGGCGGCCAGCAGCCCCGCCTCCGCGGACTGCGCCGCGCCCCACCCGAGCGCCCCCAGCAGCACTGCCGGGACGACCACGCCGGCCCAGCGCCATCGCGGGAGCGCGCCATGCAGCACGACACCCCCCGCCACCGCCTGCGCCGCCGCCAACGCCACGGCCGCGCCATACCCCCGCCCCATTGCCAGGGCAGCATGACTCGCGATCGGGGACGCAACCGCGATCACGATCGCCATGGCCCGCACGGCTCCCGCGTTCATTGCTCCCCACCCGCTCTATGCAGCGCCGTTTCCCGGACGCTATGTTAACAGAGGGAACACAGCGTGACAGATCTGCAAACCACCTCCGATACCGCAACGGCACCAGAACTGTCGCTTGCGGAACTCATCGTCACCTCGCTCCAGCTCGAGGTCGCGGCCGGCGACATCGCGCCCGCCGATCCCCTGTTCGGCGAGGGCCTGGGCCTCGACTCGATCGACGCCCTGGAACTCGCGCTGGCCATCTCCCGCGCCTACGGGTTCGAGCTCCGCTCGGACGACGAGCGGAACCAGCGCATCTTCGCCTCCCTCCGCAGCCTGTCCGCCCACGTCGAGGCCCATCGGACACGCTAGCGATGGACCAGCCGACGACCCTGCTGGACCGTCCCGGCGACACCCCCCTGTTCCACCGCCCCCAAGGTCCGGTCACCGCAGCGTCCTTCCTGGCCGACGCGCACGCGCTTGCGGCCATCCTCCCCGGCACCGGTCCCGTCGTGAACCTGTGCCGCGACCGCTACGCCTTCGCCGTCGCCTTCGCCGCCGCCCTCGTCCGCGGGCGCACCAGCCTGCTGAACGTCGAGCCCGCCGCCCTGCCCGCGCTCGCTGCCCTGCACCCGGGCTGCATCGCGGCATCCGACTCGCCGCTGCCGGGCAGCCCCATCCCGACCGCGCTCGTCCGCCCGGCGGCCACGTGCGCACACGCCCCGAATCCGCATATCGACCCGGCGCTCCTCGCCGCCCTCGTCTTCACCTCCGGCAGCACCGGCGCCCCCGTCGCCCACGCCAAGCGCTGGGGCGCCCTGGTCGCGCGCAGCAACGCCGCGGCACGGCAGTTCGCCCTGGCCCAGGGCACCGTCATCGGCATGGTCCCGCCCCAGCACATGTACGGGTTCGAGACGACGATCCTCCTGCCGCTGCACGCGCCCGTCGCAAGCTGGTGCGGCCCGGCGTTCTTTCCCGGTGACGTCGCCGCCGCCCTGCTTGCCTGCCCCGGCCCGCGCACCCTCGTCACCACCCCGCTCCAGCTCCGCACCCTGTTGCAGGCGGGCCTCCACCTGCCGCCCATCGCCGCCGTCATCAGCGCCACCGCCCCGCTCGACCCCGCGCTGGCGGCCGAGGCGGAAACCGTCTGGAACGCGCCGGTGCTGGAGATCTTCGGCGCCACGGAATGCGGCAGCATCGCCAGCCGCCGCACCACCGCCGGCCCCGACTGGACCCCCTATCCCGGCATCGCGCTCGACATCACGGAAACCGGCACGACCGTCCGGGCGGAGCATGCGGACCCCGTCCCGCTCGCCGACATCCTCGAACCGGCTGGGGACGGGTTCCGTCTTCTTGGCCGCCGGACCGACCTCGTGAAGCTCGGCGGCCGCCGTGCCTCCCTGCTCGGCCTCAACCAGCTTCTGACCGGTCTGCCCGGCGTTGCCGACGGCGCCTTCGTCCTGCCCGACGCCGCCGACCCGCGCGGGACGGCCCGCCTCGTCGCCATCGTCGTGGCGCCCGAGCGGACCGCCCCCTCCATCCTCGCGGACCTGCGCCGCGTGCTGGATCCCGTGTTCGTGCCGCGCCGGGTGATCAGGGTGGAGGCGTTGCCGCGCAATGCCCTGGGCAAGCTGCCCCGCCAGGCGCTGCTGCACCTCGTCGCACAGGCCGGTTGATGCGCGCCATCGGGTCCTTCACCGCCGACCCCGGCCACCCCGCCCTGCCCGGCCACTTCCCCGGGCGCCCGATCGTCCCCGGCGTCGTCCTGCTCGACGAGGCCGCCGCCCTCATCCTTGCCGCCCACCCCGGCGCCACGCTGAGGGGCTTCCCCGCCATCCGCTTCACCCGACCCGTCCGCCCCGGCGACACCATCGACGTCGCCTACGCCGAACCCGCCTTCGCCTGCACCGTCGGCGCCCATACCGTCCTCACGGGAAAGATCGCGCTGACGTCCTCGTGCCCGGAGGTCGTGCCGGTCCTCCCGACACCGCCATGACCTGGTCCCACCAGCCGGAGCGCGGCCCCGCGACCATCACCCGCGCCGCCCTGTTCCTCGCCGTCCATGGCGGCCGTCTTGCGGCACCCTTCCTGCTCTGGCCCGCCACCGCGTGGTTCCTGCTGACCTCCGCCACGGCCCGGGCGGCGTCGGCCGACTATCTCCGCCGGGTGCTGGGCCGCCCCGCGCGCCTGCCCGACGTCGCCCGGCACTTCCACAGCTTCGCCACCGCCGTGCTCGACCGCGTGCTGCTGCTCGCCGGCCGCGACCGCCTCGACATCCGCACCGAGGGGCTGGACGGCGTCCTCGCCACCCTCGCCTGCGGCCAGGGCTGCATCCTGCTGGGCGCCCATCTGGGCAGCTTCGAGGTTTTGCGCGCCGTCGCCCGCCACGCCCCCGTGCCGGTCTGGGCGCTCATGTGGCGCCGCAACGCCGGCGCGCTGACCGCATTGCTCGACCGCCTCGCCCCCTGCATCCACGCGCGGGTGATCGAGATCGGCGACACCGCGAGCATGCTCCGTGCCCGCGAATGCATCGAACGCGGCGAGATCGTCGGCATCCTCGCCGACCGGGCGCCGCCGGGCCATCGCATGGTGACGGTCCCGTTTCTGGGCCAGCCCGCCGCCTTCCCCGCCGGCCCCTTCGTCCTGGCCGGCACCCTCGCCGCCCCCGTGGTCCTGTTCCACGCCGTCCGCACCGGCCCCGGGCGCTACGAGGTCCGGTTCGAGCCCTTCGCCGACCGCGTCACCCTGCGCCGCGCGCACCGCGCCGCCGACCTGCGCGACGCCGTCGCCCAGTATGCCGCCGCCCTCGAAACCGCCTGCCGCGCCCACCCCTTCCAATGGTTCAACTTCTTCCCGTTCTGGGAGCCCGCCGCCCATGCCGAGCCCGACCCGGCGGCGCCTCGCGCTGCTCATCCTCCTCGCCTGGTCCCGTCGGGCAGCGGCTGACACCTCCGCCTTCACGGTCGACTCGCTGCTCGCCCGCCTGGCCGCGGTTCCGGAGCGCCGGGCAGGCTTCACGGAACGCCGCCGCTTCGCCGCCCTCGACACCATCCTGGAAAGCCGTGGCACGCTCGCGCTCCGCGGCACCAGGCTGGAGAAGATCACCGACTGGCCCCAACCCGAACGGCTGGAGATCGACGGCGACCGGATCGTCATCACCGCCGCCAACGAACCGCCGCGCGTCCTCGACATCGGCATGGCGCCCGAGCTGCGCCTTCTCGTCGACGCCATCCGCGGCCCGTTGACCGGCGACGCCGCCGCCCTGCGCCGGGCCTTCATCGCCAGCGTCACGGGCACGATCGAGTCCTGGACCCTGGATCTGGCGCCCCGGGACCCCCGCCACCTCCGCGCCGTCCGCCTGCTGGGCCATGGCGACCAGCCCGAAACCCTGATCGTCACCCAGGCGAACGGCGACGAACAGACGATGACGATCAGCCCCCGGTGAGGCCGTCCAACCGCACATGAAACCCATCCTCGCCACCCTGATCCTCGCCGCCCTCCTTCTTGCCGCCACCCTGACCAGCGTCACCATCCGCACCGACATGGCCGAGTTCCTCCCCGAAGGCCGCACCGAAGCCGCGCGCCTCGTCATGGACGAGGCCCGCACCGGCAACGCCACCGGCCTCATCCTCATCGCGATCGAGAACGCCCCCGCCCCTGAGCTCGCCCGCATCGCCCGGAGGCTCGCGGCCACCCTTCCCGAAACCAACCTCTTCCAGCTCGTTGCCGCCGGGCAGCCCTCCCCGCAGGACCAGGCCACCCTGTTCGACCGCCGCTACGTCCTGGTCCCCGCCGCGCCGGACGCCTTCACCGAATCCGCCCTCCGCACCGCGATGCAAAGCCTGCTCCGCCAGCTCCAAGGCTCCGCCGCCCCCCTGGTTGCGCAGTACGGCCTGCCCGACCCGACCGGAGCCTTCCCTGCCCTGCTGCGGGTATGGGCCGGCGCCACCACCATCCGCACCATCGACGGCGCGTGGTTCTCCCCGGACGCCAGCCGGGCCCTTCTTCTTGCCCGCACCAAGGCCGGCGGCATGGACATCCCGGCCCAGGAGGCCGCCCTGGCCGCCATCCAGGCCGAATTCCAGTCCGCCCGACCCGGGCCCGCCCGCCTGGTCGCCGCCGGGCCCGCCGTCTTCGCCCGCGACGCCGCCCGCGCGATCAAATCCGACGTCGAACGCATCTCCATCCTTTCCACCCTGCTGGTCACAGCCCTCCTGTGGTGGCGGTTCCGGTCCCTGCTCGTCCTCGCCGCCATCGCCGCCCCGGTGCTGCTCAGCGTCGCCGCCGCCGCCCTTGTCGTGCAGGCCGTCTTCGGCACCGTCCATGGCGTGGCACTGGGCTTCGGCGCCACGATGCTCGGCGTTTCCGTCGACTACCCCGTGCTCATGATCGGCCACCGCAAGCGCGGCGAGCCCGCCACCGCCACCCGCGCCCGCATCGGCCGGGCCTTCATTCTCGCGGTCGCCTCGGCGCTCCTTGGTCTTCTCGCGATGATCTTCTCGGGGTTTCCCGGTCTGCAGCAGCTCGGGGTGTTTGCCGCCGCCGGGCTGCTGGCCTGCGCGATCCTCACCTGGACCCTTCTCCCCCGGCTCATCGTCGCGGCCAACCTCGCACCCGCGGCGGAGGGTGACCCGGCCTGGCTCGCCCGCGTCGAGTCCTGGCGGCGCCATCGCGGCTGGGCCGCCCTGCCCATCCTCGCCGCGCTCGCGGTGCTCGTTACGAGGGGGCCCACCTGGGAAGGCGACCTGCAGGCGCTCAGCCCCGTTCCCGAAGCCTCCCGCGCGCTGGACCGGGACCTCCGCGCCCAGCTCGGCGCGCCCGAGGCCGGCCAGCTGATCCTGGTCCGGGGCCCCAGCGCCGAGGCCGTGCTGCAAGCCCAGGAGCGCCTTGCCTCCGCCCTCGACCGCCTGCAATCCGAGGGCGCCCTGCGCGCCGCCGACTACGCCGCCCGGCTTCTTCCCAGCGCCGCCCTTCAAGCCGCCCGCGCGGCCGCCCTTCCGGACGCGGAGACCCTCGCCGCCCGCCTCGACGCCGCCCGCGCCGCCCTCCCGTTCCGCCCCGAGGCCTTCCGGCCGTTCCAGGACGCCGTCGCCGCCGCCCGCACCGCACGGCCGCTGAGCCTCGCCGACCTCGACGGCACCCTCGCCGGCGCCCGCCTCGCCCCATTGCTGCTCCAGCGGGGCGACGGCTGGATCGGGCCCGTCATCCTCACCGGCGCCACCGACCCGGCCCGCATCGCCGCCGCCGCCCGGCAGTCCGGCGCCCTCCATCTCGACATGCGGACCGAACTCGGCCTCATCCTGTCCGAAACCACCGCCCAGGCCTGGTGGTGGCTCGCCGCCAGCGCCGCCGCCGTCCTGCTCCTGCTCCTGGTTGGCCTGCGCGATGCGGCCCGGACGGTGCGGGTCCTCGCGGCCGTCCTCGCCGCCCTCCTCGTCACCGTCGCCGCCCTTGCCGCGCTGGGCGCCCGCCTTTCCCTGATCCACCTGGTGGCGCTGCAGCTCGTCGCCGGGGTCGGGCTCGACTACGCCCTGTTCTTCGCCCGACGGCAGCTCGATGCCGAGGAGCGCGGCCGGACGCTGCGCACCCTCGTCACCTGCAACGCGATGACCCTGCTCACATTCGGCCTGCTCGCGGCTTGTCAGACGCCGCTTCTTCGCGACATTGGGATGACGGTGGCGATCGGCGCGCTGCTGGCCATGGGGTTCGCCTTCCTGATCGCAGGCAAGGCCGCCGACGAACCGGAGTGACCACGCTGATCCTGACCGCCTGCACCGCCGTCAGCGCCCTGGGCACGGGCGCCGCCGCCCATCGTGCCGCCCTCCTCGCCCAACGCTCCGGCCTCCGCCCCAACGACTTCGACCCGGCCGTCGGCGGCTGGATCGGCCGCGTTCCCGGCGTCGAGGACCACGCGCTGCCGCCGCGCATGGCGAACTACGATTGCCGCAACAACCGCCTTGCCGACATGGCCCTTCGCGCCGACGGCTTCGCGGACCGCGTGGCGAAGGCCGCCGCCCGCTACGGCGCCCACCGCATTGCCGTCATCCTGGGCACCAGCACCAGCGGCGTCACCGCGGCCGAGGACGCCTACCGCGACCGCACGGAGGACGGACGCCTGCCCCGGGCGTTCGATTACGCCCACACGCAGGACCTGTATTCCCTGGGCGACTACGTCCGCACCGCGCTGGGCCTGCATGGCCCGGCCCTCGTCATCTCCACCGCATGCGCCAGCAGCGCCCGGTGCTTCATCGATGCCGCCCAGCTCATCCGCACCGGCGTCGTCGACGCGGCCGTCGTCGGCGGCGCCGACAGCCTCTGCCGCATGACCCTGCACGGTTTCGCTGCCCTGGAACTCCTGTCCCCCACACCCTGCCGCCCCTGCCACGCGGACCGCACCGGCATCTCGATCGGGGAGGCCGCCGGGTTCGCCCTGCTGGAACGGGACGGCGACGGCATGGCGCTGCTGGGCGCCGGCGCCAGCAGCGACGGGCACCACATGTCCTCCCCCCACCCCGAGGGGGCCGGGGCGATCGCGGCCATGACGCAGGCGTTGGCCACGGCCGGCCTGCACCCCGGCGACATCGACTGGATCAACCTGCACGGCACCGGCACCCGCGCCAACGACGCGATGGAGGACATCGCCGTCACCGCCATGTTCGGCAACCAGGTGCCGTGCAGCAGCACGAAGGGCTGGACCGGCCACACACTCGGCGCCTGCGGCATCCTGGAAGCCCTCGTGATCCAGGAGTGCATGCACGAAAGCCTCATCCCCGGGTGCCTGAACGTCGAAACCCCCGATCCCACCTTCCACGCGCGGGTCGCCACCGGGCTTGCAAGCCGCCCGCTCCGGCACGTTCTCAGCAATGCCTTCGGGTTCGGCGGCATCAACTGCAGCCTGCTGTTCGGGAGTGAGGGGCTGCCACACGCCCAGGCCCCGGGCGTGTCCGCGCGCCAGGCCCTCCCCTTCACCGGCATTCCACGGGCGAAAGGGACCGATGGAACCTTGGCCCGTCCCGCCCGACGCTCTCCCGATGGGAGCGGGCTTCCGACGTGACCCTTTCCGCCTCCATCCTCTCCGTCGCCATCTGGGGCCCCGGCCTGGAAACCTGGCCCGCCAGCCGCGCCATCCTGGCCGGCCTCACCGCCTATGTCCCCCGCGACAGCCCCGCGCCGCCGCCTGCCATCCTCGCGGCCACCGAGCGCCGCCGCACCGGCCCCGTCATCCGCCTGGCCCTCGCCGTGGCGCACGAGGCCGCAACGGCATCCGGCCTCGACCCGGCCACCCTCCGCAGCGTCTTCGGCAGCAGCAACGGCGATGGGGTCGTCGTCGGCAGCATCCTCGACGCGCTCGCCCGCGGCGCGCCGGGCGAGCGCGTCGTGTCCCCCACGCAGTTCCACAACTCCGTCCACAACGCCGCCGCCGGCTACTGGTCCATCGCCAACGCCAGCCGCCAGCCCGCCACCTGCCTGGGCGCCCACGACTGGACCTGGGCCGCCACGCTGCTGAAGGCCGTGGTCGACGTCGCCGCCGAGGGCCACCCCGTGCTCCTCGTCTGCTACGACCACCCTCTTCCCGCGCCGCTCGACGCGTTGCGCCCCACGACGGCTCCCTTCGCCACCGCCCTGGTCCTCTGCCCCCCCATCGAGGGCCGCCCGACGATCCACCTCGCCTACGACCCCGCTCCCCCGCCCCCCCAACCCTCGCTGGGCCAGGCATTCGACGCCCTCATGCACGGCAACGCCGCCGCCCGCTCCCTGCCGCTGCTCACCGCCCTCGCCCGCGGAACCGCAATCGCCCAGCAGATCGCCTATCTCGACGGCCACCTCGCGGTGCGGCACCGATCATGATCCAGGGCGAACGCCTTCGCTCCATGCTCCCCCACGCGGGCGCCATGGTCCTGCTCGATGCCGTCACCGCGTGGGACGCCGGCTGGATCCGATGCAGCAGCCGCTCCAACCTGGTTCCCACGAACCCCTTGCGCCGCGACGGCCACCTGGCCGCCATCTGCGGCGTGGAATACGGCCTCCAGGCGGCCGCCCTGCATGGCGCGCTCCGCGCCGGAGGCATCGCCCAGCGGGTCGGCTACGTCGCCCGCCTCCGCGACGTCCTGCTGCACGTCGGCAGGCTCGACGACGACGCCCTCGGGCTGCTGACGATCGAAGCCACCCTGGAACGCGAGGAAGCCGGCGGCATGCTCTACGCCCTCACCATCTCCGACACGGCCGGCCGGCGCCTCGTCGAGGCCCGCGCGACGATCGCCCTTCCCGCATGATAGCCCCCCGCACGATCGCGCTCGTCACCGGCGGCGCCAGCCCCCTCGGCGCCGCGATCTGCCGCCGCCTCGCCGCCGACGGCCACCACGTCGTCATCCACGCGAACGCGAACCTCGCCCGCGCCGAGACGCTGGCCGCGGACCTCCCGGATGCCGAGGCCCTCGCCTGCGACCTGTCCGACTTCCAGGCCACCGGGTCCGCCATGCAGGGCCTGCTGGAACGCGGCCCCCCCCAGATCGTCGTCCACAACGCCGGCAGCCATGCCGACGTGCCCATGGCGGGCATGAGCGCCGACCAGTGGCTCGGCCCGATCGACGTCTCCCTCAACGGGTTCTACGCCGTGCTCCGGCCCTTGCTGCTGCCCATGATGGCCACGCGCTGGGGCCGCATCGTCGCGGTCTCGTCCGTTTCGGCGATCATGGGCAACCGTGGCCAGGTCAACTACGCGGCCGCCAAGGCCGGCCTCATCGGCGCCGTCAAATCCCTGGCGCGCGAGGTCGCGACCCGCGGCATCACCGCCAACGCGGTCGCGCCGGGCGTCATCGCCTCCCCCGCCGTCGATGCCGCCATGGACGCGAGACGGATCGCCGAGATCGTGCCGATGCGCCGGGCGGGCACGCCGGAGGAGGTTGCCGATCTCGTCGGCTTCCTTACGTCCAGGCAGGCGGGCTATATCACCGGCCAGGCGATCTCGATCAACGGAGGCATGGCGTGAGCATGCAGGACTGCGACATCCTCGTCATCGGCGGCGGCCCCGCCGGCAGCACCGCCGCCGCGCTGCTTGCCGAACGCGGCCACGACGTCGTGCTGATCGAGAAGGAGCGCCACCCCCGCTTCCATATCGGCGAGAGCCTGCTGCCCCGCAACACCGCCATCCTCGACCGCCTGGGCCTGCGCGACCGCATCGCCGCCATCGGCGTCCACAAGCCCGGCGCCGAATTCGTCAGCGACGCCACCGGCAAGGAGGTCCAGTTCTCCTTCGCCAAGGGTCTCGACAAGCAATACACCTTCTCGTGGCAGGTCCCCCGCGCGGACTTCGACGCCATCCTGTTCGACACCGCACAATCCCGCGGCGCCCGCACCCTGCAGGACACGAAGGTCACGTCGCTGGAGTTCGCGAAACCGGGCGAGCGCGCCCACGTCACCGCCACCGGGCCGGACGGAGAGCTCCGCTTCGCCCCGCGCTACGTCCTCGACGCCTCCGGCCGCGACACCTTCCTGGCCGGCAAGCTCGGCATCAAATCCAGCAACAAGCAGAACAACACCGCCGCCGTCTACGCCCACTTCACCGGGGCCGAGTTCCGCACCGGCGACCGCGAGGGCTACATCAGCGTTCACCTGGCCGAGGATGGCTGGTTCTGGCTCATCCCCCTGCCGGGCGGCGTCATGAGCGTCGGCTTCGTGGGCAACCAGTCCGCCTTCAAGGGCCGCCGCGGATCCCCCGCCGACCTGCTGTCCGACCGCATCGCAGGCAGCCCGACGGTCGCGGCCCGCATGCGGAACGCCACCCGCGTCTCCGACGTCACCAGCACCGGCAACTACTCGTACTACGCCGCCACCAACGCCGGCGACGGCTATCTGATGATCGGCGACGCCTTCGCCTTCCTCGATCCCGTCTTCAGCAGCGGCGTCCTGCTCGCCATGACCAGCGGGGAGAAGGGCGCCGACGTCGCCGAGGCCTGGCTCGCCGACCCGGTCCGGGGCCGTGCCGCCGCCAAGCGCATGGAACGCGAGATGCGCCACGCCATGGCCCGCATCGCCTGGCTCATCTACCGCATCAACACGCCGGCGCTCCGGCTGCTGTTCATGGCCCCGCGCAACACCTTCCGCATGCGCGACGGCCTGGTCAGCCTGCTGGCGGGCAACCTGCGCGGAAGCTGGAACTCGGTGCTGCCGGTGCTCGCCTTCAAGTCCATCTACTACGTCACGACCGGCCTGCTGCGCCTCGGCCTCCATGCCCCGCCCAGCCGGGCCGCGCGTGCGCCCGCGCCCGGCCAGGCCTGGGCCGCCCCCCCCACCACAAGCTGAAAGGCCATACGATGACCGGCCCATCCCCCCGCGAGCTGGACGTCGTCTCCGACACGATCTGTCCCTGGTGCTATGTCGGCAAGCGCCACCTCGACGCGGCCCTGGCCATCCTGGCCGACGAGGACCTCCATTTCGCCCTTCACTGGCGCCCCTTCCAGCTCAATCCCGGCATGCCCGCGGGCGGGGTCGACCGCCGCACCTACCGGATCGCCAAGTTCGGTTCCTGGGAGCGCAGCCAGGCGCTCGACGCGCAGGTCGCGGCCCATGGCGCCGCCGCCGGCCTGGCTTTCCGCCACGACCGCATGGCACGCACCCCCAACACCGTCGCGTCCCACGTCGTCCTTCGCCTCGCCCGCGAGATCGGCGGCGCGCCGCTTCAGGACCGGGTCGTCGAAGCGCTGTTCACCGCCTACTTCGAGGACGGCCAGGACGTCGGCGATCCCGACACCCTGGTCACGATCGCCACCGCGGCCGGGCTGGACCCCGTTGCAACCCGCGCGGCACTTGCCGACCCGGCCCGCCACGACGCCGTCCTCGTGGAGGAGCGCCGGGCCCGCGCCCTTCATCTCGACGGCGTCCCGTCCGTCGTGCTGGACGACCGCCTGCTGTTTTCCGGCGCCCAACCCGTGCCGAACATCGTCGAGGCCCTTCGCGCCGCAACTCGCGAGATGTCCGTCCCACTAAGCCTTTCCTAACCCCCTTCCGTCATCCTCCGCATCGAACACTGACGGCCGCGCCGCGTGCCCGCATCGATGTGACGTGACGAAAGGACCAACCCGTGAAGACCAGCAGCCTCCAGACAGGCCATTCCCGGCGGACCGTGATCGCCGGGGCCGCCGCCCTCGCGTGCATCCTCGCCGCCCCGCGCATCGCCCGCGCCGCCGTGCGTGCCGTCCGCATCGGCCACAACAACCCCGATGACGCGCTGACCGGGCGCGGTGCGATCGCCTTCGCGAAGGCCGTCGCCGCGAATCCGGTGCTTGCCCCCGTCCTCAAGATCGACGTCTACGGCAACGCCCAGCTCGGCGACGACCTCACGATGCTCAACGGATGCGTCAAGGGCACCATCGACGGCATGCTCATCGGCTCGTCCGTCCTCAGCAACGTCGTCCCCGATGTCGGCGTCCTGAACGCCCCCTACGTCTTCGCCTCGGCCGCCCCGGCCCGCGCCATGCTCGACGGCGATCTCGGCACCCAGTTCAGCGCCCTGTCCGCCGCCAAGGGCGTGCCCGTGCTCGCCTGGGGCGAGAACGGCGTCCGCCACATCACGTCCAACGTCCCCGTCCGTTCCGCCGCCGACCTTCGCGGCCTCAAGATCCGGGTGCCGCAGGCCGAGATCATGCTGAACGGCTTCCTGGCGCTCGGCGCCGCCGCCGCCCCCCTGTCCTTCAGCCTGGTGCGCGAGGCGCTGCGCTCCGGCCAGTTCCAGGCCCAGGAGAACGGCATCGCGACGACCGAGGCCTCGAAACTGTTCGAGGTGCAGAAGTACCTCTGCCTCACCGCCCACATCTACGACGCCGTCGGCTTCGTCGTCTCCCAGGATCTCATGGAAGATCTTTCCGCGCCGCAACGCGACGCCCTGGCGGAGTGCGCCCGCAGCGCCGCGCTCGTGACCCGGCAGGCCGCCGACGCCGCGGCGCGGGACGGGACCGGGCGGTTGCGCGCGGCCGGGATGACGATCATCGACGACGTCGACATCCCCGGGCTGCAGGCCGCCGCGCGGCCATACATCGAAAGCCTGAAGGCTAAGTTCGACCCGAAGCTCATCGGCACGATGCTCGGCGCGGCCGGCTGACGCAAGACATCCGGCTTTCGCATCCCAACGCCGCCATTGCTGACCCCGCGGGCCAGCGATGGCGGCAAGCGGCCCCGTAGCGCGGTCGAACCCTGAGGCTCCGCATGTCCGTCCGCTCGATCCGTGCCCGCCTCCTTCTCGGCTTCGGGGCCCTCATCCTGCTCCAGGCCGCCGTGGCCGTCGTCGTCCGGCACGTGGAACGCTCGGTCGAGGCTGCGACCAGCGCGAGCCTCGATGCAGCCACCCGTTCGGCCGGCATCGTCTCCGTCCGTGCCGCCGTCACGTCGGTCCAGCTCGAACTCGCATCCTACACCCGCTCCGGGACCGCCGCCGACCGCGACCGGGTCGAGGCGGCGCTCCGCACGCTGGAGGAGATGGCCAACAGGGAAGCGCGCACCGACGGCGGCCCCGACAGGCTCGCGCAGAACATCGCGGCGTTGCGGACCGCGCTGCGCCACATCCTGGAACGCGCGGTCGAGCGTCGGGACAGGCAGTCCGGCCTCACCCTGGCGAGCTCGGAAGCCGAGAACGCGCTGACGGCGCTCGCCCAGGCCTTGCCGAAGGCGCCGGACCGGGCCGCGCTCGACGCGTCGGCCTCCATCCTCGCGGCCGCCGCCCATCCCCTCGTGTTCACGCAACGGGTCGCCGCGTCGGGGGACGAGGCGGACGCGCGGATCGTGACGGACTCCACGGCCGGCGTTATCGAGGCCCTGGCAGCACTCGGCCAGAACGGGCCAGCCCTGACGCCGCGGCTGAAGCGTCTGATCGAGACCACGCGGGAGGCGTTTGCGGCGCTGCCGGCCGCGTCCCGGGCCTTCCGCGAATCGAACGACGCCCGCCAGGCCGCCTTGACCGAGCTGGAGACCGCGGCCGACGCCATCCGCACCACGATCCTGGCTTTGCAGGAGAAGCTGAGTGAAGCCCGGCTGGCCCGCTTGCAGGACGCCGCCGCTGCGCGGGCGGTGCTGCAGAGCACGCTCCTCCTTGCCGCCGCAACCTCGGCGCTGATCGGGACCACGCTCGCCATCTTCGTCGGCCTGTCGATCACCCGCCCCATCGGCCGCCTGTCCGCGGCGATGCGCCGGATCGCCGGCGGCGCGCTGGACCACCCCGTCCCGGACCGCGGTCGGCGTGACGAGATCGGTGCCATGGCCCTGGCCGTCCAGGTCTTCAAGGACAGCATGATCCGGACGGAGGAGCTGACCGCCGAACGGCACACCATCGAGGCCCGGGCCGCCGACGAACGGAAGACCGCGATGAACCAGACCGCGGACAGCTTCGAGGCGAAGGTCGGCAGCCTCGTCGCCATCCTGTCCCGTGCCGCCGCCGGGCTGGAAACGACGGCACGCACCATGTCGGGCACCGCGCTGGACACGAACAGCCGCGCCACCACCGTGGCCGAGGCCGCCGAGACCGCCAGCCACGGCGTCGGCACGGTGGCCGCGGCGGCCGAGCAGTTGACGGCCTCGATCAGCGAGATCAGCCGCCAGGTCGCCCAATCATCCAGCATCACGGGCCAGGCGGTGCTCGACGCGAGGCGCACCGATCGGATCGTGCACAAGCTTGCCGCCGCCGCCGAGCGGATCGGCCATGTCGTCAACCTCATCGCCAGCATCGCCGGGCAGACGAACCTGCTGGCCCTCAACGCCACCATCGAGGCGGCCCGCGCGGGGGACGCGGGAAAGGGCTTCGCCGTCGTCGCGGCCGAGGTGAAGAACCTTGCCACCCAGACCGCGAAGGCGACCGCCGACATCGACGCGCAGATCACCGAGGTCCAGTCCGCGACGGCCGAAGCCGTGGAGGCGATCCGCGCCATCACCCAGGTGGTCGAGGAGGTGGGCGCCATCGCCTCGACCATCGCTGCCGCCGTCGAGCAGCAGGGCTCGGCCACCGCCGAGATCGCCCGCAACGTCCAGCAGACCGCCCGCTCCACCGCCGACGTCACGTCCCACATCACGACGGTCCGCCGCGCCGCAAACGACACGGACGCCGCGGCGGGCCAGGTCCTCGACGCCGCCGGGGACCTGTCCCGCCAGGCGGGCCAGCTCTCGACCGAGGTCACCCGCTTCATCGCGAACGTCCGCTCCGCCTGAGGCGGCCGCCGCTCGGTCCGATATTGAGATGGTGCGGGCGGTCGGGGTCGAACCGACACTCTGTCACCAGAACCGGATTTTGAGTCCGGCGCGTCTACCAATTCCACCACGCCCGCACGGCGGCCTGTTTTCTGCCGTCTCAAATCCTTTCCCGCAAGTCCGCAACACCCTTCATTACAGAGCCTTCATCAATCCTTGCCTGCGTTAACCCTTACTACGCAGCAGCCCGCGCCACGCGGACCGGGATCGCCTTGTACGCCGGCGTATGGGCATGCGCATCGTGCAGCCACAACGGCACCAGCGGATTTGCCTCCGGGAAATACGCCCCGCAACACCCCTCGGGGATATCGTACCCGACCACCCGCAACCCGCGCACCACCCGCTCCACCCCATCGTCGACGGCCGTCGAGACATCGACCAGATCGCCCTCGGACAGCTCCATCCGCGCCATGTCCCGCCCATTCAGGAACACGACCATCCGCGTGCCTTTCACCCCCCGGAACCGGTCGTGGTATCCGTAGATCGTCGTGTTGAACTGGTCGTTGCTCCGCAGCGTCGCCAGTTGCAGCACGCCGTCCCGCCCGAAGCTCGACACCAGACCGCCGAACATCGCCGTCGGCACGATGAAGTTGGCCCGGCCGCTGCGCGTGTTCCACTTCCGCTCCCGCGCCGCGATCGGGCGTGCGATCCCGCCAGGCTCGAACAAGCGTTCGTTGAACCGCGGGAACGTCGCCGGCAGCGTCCGCTCGATCGCATCCCGCACCTGGCCGTAGTCGCCGACCCACGCCGTCCACGGCACGCGCGGGTTGGGCGCCAGCGTCGCCTGCGCCAGCCCGGCGACGATCGCGGGTTCCGACCTCAGAGTCTCCGCAGCCGGCTTCACGTGGCCGCGCGACCCATGGAAATGCGCCAGGCTGTCCTCGATCGACACCGCCTGCGGCCCGCCCGCCTGCTCATCGATCTCGATCCGCCCAAGGCACGGCAGCAGGTACGCGACCTCCCCATGCACGACATGGCTGCGGTTCAGCTTCGTCGCGATCGAGACCGTGAGCCGCAGCCGCTTCCAGGCCTCTTCCACGATCGGCAATTCCGGCGCCGCCCGCGTGAAGTTGCCTCCCAACGCGACGAAGCCCCGCACCCGCCCTGCAACCATCGCCTTGCACGCCTCGACGGTCGTGAACCCCTCGTGGCGCGGCGGCTCGAACCCGTAGAGGTCCCGCAGCGTATCCAGCGGGGCCAGTTCCGGCTTCTCGGTGATCCCCACCGTCCGCTGTCCCTGCACGTTCGAATGCCCGCGCACCGGGCACACCCCGGCCCCGGCCTTGCCGATATTGCCCCGCAGCAGGAGCAGGTTCACCACCATCTGCACGCTCTCGACGCCGGATACGTGCTGCGTCAGGCCCATCCCGTAGATTGCCATCACCCGTTCGGCGCGGGCATATTCGTCCGCCACCCCCTCCAGCGCCGCCCGGGACAGGCCGGACACCAGCTCGATCTCCGCCCAGTCCACCCCCCGGCAGTACGCCGCGAACGCGTCGAACCCGTGCGTGTGCGTCGCGATGAAATCGTGGTCCAGCACCCGGCGGGCCGCCTTGCCGGCCCCCGCCGCTTTGAACGCGAACCCGCCGTCATCGCCGCTCGCCGCCAGCAGCGCGTCACGGTCCGTGGCGTGCGCCTCGCCTGCCGCCATCGCCGCGTCGTCGGCGGCGATCAGCGCCTTGCACACGCCCGTCAGCGCCGCGATATCGCCCCCGTTCTTCACCTGGTGGATCACGGACGCGATCACCGTCTCCTTCCCCGTCGCCATCTCGTCCGGCGCCTGCGGGTTGGTGAACCGCTCAAGCCCCCGCTCCCGCAGGGGGTTGAACGCGATGATCTTCGCGCCCCGCTCCACCGCGTCCTGCAGCTGATGCAGGATCCGCGGGGCCGACGTCCCCGGATTATGCGCGATGTACAGCATCAGGTCCGCCTGCTCGAAATCCTGCAGCGTGACCGTGCCGACCGACACGCCGATGCTCTCCGGCAGAGCGACCGACGTGCTCTCGTGGCACATGTTCGAACTGTCCGGCAGGTTGTTCGTCCCATACATCCGGGCGAACAACTGGAACATGTAGCTGGTCTCGAGCGACGCTCGCCCGCTGGTGTAGAACACCACCTGGTCCGGGTCCGCCTGCATCGCCTGCAGCTCCCGCCCGATCTCCGCGAATGCGTCCTCCCACGACACCGGCAGATACCGGTCCGTCTCCCGGTCCCACCGCAGGGGCACCGTCAGCCGCCCGGCCTCCTCCAGATCGTAGTCGAGCCAGCCTTCCAGCTCCGAGAGCGTATGCTTCTCGAAGAACGCCTCATCGACGCGTTTCGTCGTGATCTCCCACGCCGTCGCCTTCGCCCCGTTCTCGCAATACTCGAAGGCATGCGGCTTTGCGGGCTTCCCCCAGGCGCAACTGACGCACATGAAGCCGCCGGGCTTGTTCTGATGCATCAGGGTCTCGGCCGCCCGCGCGGAGCCCCGCTCCCGCCACAGGATCTCGGCCACCGACCGCAGGCTGCCGTACCCGCCGGCCGGCCCCGTGTAGGGCTTGATGCTGGGCTTGTCCTTGGGTCCGTTCCGCATCGTCCGGTCTCCTGCGTGCCGCAGTAGAACCGCGTCCGCCGTCCAGAGTTGCTACCGCCGCCGCTCGAACCCCAGGACCAGCACTCCCGCCAGCAAGCCCCAGAACGCGCCGCCCAGCCCCAGCGCGGAGACGCCCGACGCCGTCACCGCGAACGCCACCACCGCCGCCAGCCGCTGCCGCTCCACCGCCACCGCCGCCGCCATCGCGTTGGTCATGGGGCCCAGCAGCGCCGTCCCTGCCACGACCGTCACCAGCACTCCCGGCAACCAAGCCAGCATCGCCGCGAACCCGGCCCCGAACAGCGCCAGAACCAGGTACAGCGCGCCGTAGATCGGTCCCGTGCGCCAGCGCTGCGCCGGGTCGGGATGCGCGTCGGGCCCCGTGCAGATCGCCGCCGTCACCGACGACATGTTCGTCGAATAGCCCCCGAACGGCGACAGCAGCAGCGTCATCACCCCCGTCACCACCAGTGCGCTGCGCACCGGCGGCGCGTATCCCGCGACCCGCAGCACCGCAGTCCCCGGAATCTGCTGCGTCGCCATCGTCACCAGGAACAGCGGCACGCCCAGCCCCACCATCGTCGCCACGTCGAACTCCGGCGTCGTCCACCGCGGCACCGCCAGCCCGAACTCCGGCGCCGGCAGCGCATGCCCCAGCCACCACGCCAGCGGCAACCCGGCCGCAATCACCACCAGCGGCGCCGACGACGCGTGAACCCCCCGCGCCACCAGGAACACCAGCAGCAGCGGCAGCACCAGCAGCGGCTCCGCCTGCGCCCCCTGAAAGATCGCCAGCACATACCGCAGCAGCAGCCCCGCCAGCATCGCCGCCCCCAACGGCGCCGGCAGCCGGGACACCGCCGCCCCCAGCGCCGGAACCAGCCCCGACAGCACCATCAGCACCCCGGAGAACACGAACGCCCCCACCGCCTTCCCCATCGACAACCCGGCCGGCACGCCCGCGATCAGCACCGCCCCCGCCAGGGACCACGCCGTCACGACGGGGATCCGATGCCACGAACTCAGCGCGATGCTGCTGATCCCGATCCCCAGGCAGAGCGCCCCCACCCAGGACGCGATCTCCCCCCCATCCGCCCCCAGGTTCCGCGCCGCCGCCACCACCAGCGCCAGCGTGCCGCCAAACCCCACCAGCACGGCCACCAGCGCCGCCGCGAAGATCGAGAACCGCACGACCGTCAGCCCAGCTCCGTCCCCGCCAACCGCTCGCTCAGCTTCGCCGCCGCCGTATGATCCTGCCCCGGTCCCAGCGCCGCCTGCGCCGCCGCCCACATCTCCCGCACCAGCGCCGAAAGCGGCGCCGGAGTCGACGTCTCCCGCGCCACCCCCATCGCGATCCCCAGGTCCTTCACCATCAGATCCAGCCCGAACCCGGCGTCGAACCGCCGGCTCAGCACGAACTGCTTGAACTTCTTCTGGCTGCTGTTGCTCATGCCCGTCGACGCGTTGATGACATCGACCATCAGCGCCGGGTCCAGCCCGAAGCGCTGCCCGATCAGCAACGCCTCGATGCCCATGAGGAAACTCCCGGCGCTCACCAGGTTGTTCAACGCCTTCATCGCATGCGCGCTGCCCACGTCCCCGGTCCGCATGATCGTCGTGCCCATGCTCCGCAACAGCGGCTCCGCCCGCGCGATCGCCGCCGCGTCGCCCCCCACCATGATGGACAGCTCACCCGTCCGGGCGCGCGGCACGCCGCCCGAGACCGGCGCATCGATCAGCGTGCCCCCCGCTGCCAGGACCCGTGCCGCCAGCGCCCGCGTCTCGTTCGGGCTTCCGCTCGTCATGTCGATCACCACCGAACCCGGCCGCAGCCCGGCCAGGACGCCGCTCTCGCCCCCAAGCACCTGGTCCACGATCGCGCTGGTGGGCAGCATGGTCACGACCAGTTCGCACTCACGCGCCAGCGCCGCGCCGTCCGCGGCCCAGACGCCTGCCAGCTCCGCCGCCACGGCCCCCGCCCGCTGCACGTCCGCGTCCAGGACGTGCAGCGGGAACCCGGCCGCCGAGACGCGAGCCGCCATGGGCCGGCCCATGGCGCCCAACCCGATGAACCCGACAGCGGGCAGCGTCACGCCTTTGGCCCCGCCGGCACGCGGCCCTCCGCCACCAGCACCTCGTTCGCCGCCTTGAACGCCTCCAGCCCCGCGGGGATGCCGCAATAGATCGTCGCGTGCAGCAGCGCCTCCTTGATCTCGTCGACCGTCAGTCCGTTCGCGAGCGCCCCCTTCACGTGCAGCTTCAGCTCGTTGTGCGCCCGCAGCGCCGTCAGCATGGCGAGGTTCATCAGGCTGCGCGACTTCCGGTCCAGGCCCGGGCGGTCCCATACGTAGCCCCAGGCCAGCTCCGTCGTGGCGTGCTGGAACGTCATCATGAACTCGTTCGCGTTCGCGATGCCGTTGTCGACGTAGTCGGCGCCCAGCACGGCGCGCCGGATCGGCAGGCCGCGCTCGAACAGCGTCTCGGGCGTGGGGTGGTCGGTCATGGGCGTCTCCCTGGTTCCGCCCACTACAGACCCGCGCATCCCGCCCGGCAAGCCGCCGCCGCGGCACGGAACCTGCTTGACCCCGGTATCACGGACCCTGTTCACTGACCCGTGACAACCAGCCGGAGGCTCGACCATGCGCCCACCCCCTTTCCTCCGCGCCCTGGCGCTGCTTCTCGCGGTGGGCGCCACCGCCCAGGCGCAGTCCATTCCCACCCCCGGTCCCACGGTCGATGCCATCAAGCGCCGGGGCATGCTGTCGTGCGGGGTCGATACCGGCATCCCCGGGTTCGCGTTCCAGGACAGCACCGGTGCCTGGAAGGGCTTCGATGTCGGCTACTGCCGCGCCATCGCCGCCGCCGTGCTGGGTGACCCCTCGAAGGTCCGCTTCGTCCCCACGACCACGCCGGCCCGCTTCACCATCCTGCAATCCGGCGAGATCGACGTCCTGATCCGCGACAGCACGCTGACGTTCACCCGCAGCGCGCAGCTTCATCTGGATGAGGTCGCGATCAACTTCTACGCGGGCCAGGGCTTCCTGGTCGCCAAGAAGCTGAACGTCACGAAGATCGAGCAGCTGACCGGCGCGACCATCTGCACGCTGACCGGCGCCACGCTCGAACTCAACATCGCCGACTATGCCAAGAAGACCGGCAACAAGATCGGCACCCTGCTGTTCGAGAAGTCGGACGAGGCCATGGCCGCCATGGAGGCCGGCCGCTGCGACGGCTACACCGACGACACGGGCAGCCTCGCTGCCGTCCGCTCCACCCTGAAGGCGCCCAATGACTGGATCGTGCTGGAAGGCGTGCTCAGCAAGGAACCCCTGGGCATCCACGCCCGCAGCGGCGACATCACGTGGCGCAACATCCTGTTCTGGCTCGACGGCGCCCTGAAGCTCGCGGAAGAGCTGGGCGTCACGAAGGCCAACGCCGACCAGATGAAGACCTCCGTCGATCCCACCATCAAGCGCCTGCTGGGCACCGAGGGCGGCTTCGGCACGCTGCTGGGCCTCGACGACGCGTGGACCCTCAACGCCATCAAGGCCGTGGGCAACTACGGCGAGCTCTACGACGAGTTCTTCGGCCCCAAGGCGCTCGACCTCGCCCGCGGCCAGAACAAGCTCTGGAACCAGGGCGGCCTCCACTACCCGCTCCCGTTCCGCTGAGAAAGGCGCGCCCCAGAACGAGTACGTCATCCCCGGGCGTGACCCGGGGACCTCGTGCCAGTGTGCCTCGCACGTCCAACCCGACCCGACCCGGCGCACCCCCATGAACGCGCCCCGCCCACCCCCACCCCAACCGCCCGCCTGGCGAGCCTCCTGGCGCGCCCTCGCCTGGCAATCCCTCGCCGCCGTCCTTGTCCTGGCCCTCCTGCTGTGGACCGGTCACAACGCCGCCCTCGCCCTTGCCCGCCGCAACATCGACGTCAACTTCGCCTTCATCCTCCGCCCCGCCGGCTTCGACATCCCCTTCCGCCTCGCGGACTGGGACAGCAGCGACACCTATGCCCGCGCGCTGTTCGTCGCCGGGCTGAACACGCTGCTGGCCAGCGCGCTCGCCATCATCGGCGCGACCCTGCTGGGCCTCGTGCTCGCCCTCATGCGCCTCTCCGCCAATCCGCTCGCGCGCCTCCTGTCCCGGGGTGTCATCGAGCTGGTGCGGAACACCCCGCAACTGCTGCAGATCGTCTTCTGGTACTTCGCCGTCCTCCAGACCCTGCCCGGCCCCCGCAGCAGCCTCGTCCTTGCCGACGCGCTGTTCCTCAACGTCCGCGGGCTGTTCATGCCGGCCCCGGACGCATCCTGGTTCCCGGGCGCCGCGCTGACCGCGCTCGTCGTCGCGCTGGTCCTGCCGGCCTTCCGCCCGCGCCATGCCACCGTTTTGCGCCTGGTCGGCCTCGTCCTGCTCGCCGCCGCCATCCTTGCGACCCATTGGACGCTGCCCGCCATGCGCGGCTTCAACTTCCAGGGCGGTTGGCGGCTCCCGCCCGAGCTGCTCGCGCTGTCCCTCGGCATCGCCATCTACACGTCCGCGTTCGTCGCCGAGAACGTCCGGGCCTCCATCGAGGGCGTGGCCCGCGGCCAGGTGGAAGCGGCCCGCAGCCTGGGCCTATCCCCGGGCCGGACCATGCGCCTGGTCGTGCTGCCCCAGGCGCTGCGAACCCTGCTGCCGCCGTTGACCAGCCAGTATCTGAACGTCATCAAGTCGACGACCCTGGGCGCCGCCATCGCCTACCCCGAGATCCTACAGATCTATGCCCGGACCGTGCTGAACCAGTCGGGCCGGGCCGTGGAGGTCATGACGATCATCCTCGGCGTCTTCCTTGCCGTGAATCTGCTCGTCTCCGCGGCCATGAATGCGTGGGACCGCCGCCTGTCCCGCCCGAGCCGCTGACGGCCCCGATGATCCGCACGCTCCGCGCCCTGGTCGCCACGCCCGGCAGCGCCGCGCTGACCCTGGCGCTTGCCGCCTTGCTGGCCTGGACCGTCCCGCCTTTGTGGCATTGGGCGGTCGAGGCCGCGACCTGGTCCGCCCCCAACCGCCGGGCCTGCGGACCCGACGGCGCGTGCTGGGCGTTCATCCGGGCGCGCCTCGGCCTGTTCTTCTACGGCGGTTTCCCGGTGCCGGAGCGCTGGCGGGTCGATCTCTCCGCCGCCCTCATGATCGCCGCCATCCTCGGCACCTTGTTCGGCCGCAGCCATCGCGGCGCATGGTTGGCCGTCCTGCTGCTCGGCATCCCCCCCGCGGCAGGCATCCTCCTGGCCGGGGGGATCCTGGGCCTTCCTCCGGTGCCCACGGCCGATTGGGGCGGTCTGATGCTCAACGTCGTTCTGTCCTTCGTCTCCGTCGCCCTCGCCATCCCGCTCGGCACCGCCTTGGCCTATGGCCGGCGCTCCCGCCTGCCGTTCCTGCGCGGGATCAGCATCGCGATGATCGAGTTCTGGCGCGGCGTTCCCCTGCTCGGCGTCCTGTTCATGGGCCTGGTCCTGCTCCCGATGGCGCTGCCGCAGGGCGTCACCGTCGACAACCTCGTGCGCGCCATGATCGTCCTGGTCCTGTTCACCAGCGCCTACATGGCCGAGGCCATCCGCGGCGGCCTGCAGGGCGTCCCGCCCGGCCAGTCCGAGGCCGCCGCCGCCCTCGGCCTGCACTGGCTCCGCATCCAGGCGGCCATCGTCCTGCCCCAGGCCCTGCGCGTCGCCGTCCCCGGCATCGTCAACGTCGCGGTCGACCTGTTCAAGGACACGACCCTGGTCAGCATCGTCGGCCTGTTCGACCTGATGGGCGTCGTCACGCAGTCGCTGAAGGACCAGTCCTGGCTGGGCCTGGCGCAGGAGGGCTACACCTTCGCCGCCCTTCTGTTCTTCGGCTGCTGTCTGCTGATGTCGCTGGCCGGCACCGTCCTGGAACGTCGGCTGCGCTGACCCGCCGCTACTCGTCGATCCGCGGATTGCCATCCCCGACGATCTGCGCCCACTCGTAGCGCGGGCGCGACGCGGCCAGCGTCTGCGCGCAGTGCGTCACGATGGCGCGCAGCCATTGATGCGCCGGGTCGGCGTCGTTGCGGCGGTGCCAGTAGAGCTTCACGGCGTAGGGCTGCAGGCCAAGCTCCGCCGGCAGCCGATACACGGTGACGGGATAGCGTCGTGCCAGCTCGAACGCCAGCAGCCCGGGCACCGGCGCCAGCATGTCGCTGCCCTGCACGATCGCCCCCATCGCGCCGAAATGCGACACGACGAACCGCACGTGCCGCATCCGGCTGACGGCCGACAGCATGCGGTTGATCAGCCCGTCCTCCAGCAGGCTGATGGTGCGGACCGCGTGCGGCAGCGAGCAGAACACGTCCATCGGGATCTGGTCCCCCGGTTCCAGCCCGGCGCCGGCCAGGGCGCTGTTCTTCGCGCAGGCGATCACGAACGGCGACTCCTGCAACAGGAACGAGTGGCGGATGTCGGCGGGCTGGCCTTGCAGCACGTCGATGCCGACGGTCACGTCACCGGCGGCCAGCGCCTCCGGCAAGGGGCTGTTCGCGTTGTCGAGGAAGCAGATCGTCGTGAGCGGCGCCGTGCGGGCCACCTCGTCCAGCAACAGCGGCGCGAACAGGTAGGACGAATAATCCGACACGGAGAAGGTGAAGAACTGGCCGGAGGTCGCCGGGTCGAACGGCCGGCCGAACTCGCGGATCGATTCGATGCGCGCGATCGCCTGCCGGATCGGGACACCCAGCGCCAAGGCGCGCGGCGTGGGCACCATCGCGCCGTGCGTCCGCACGAACAGGTCGTCCCGGAACACCTCCCGCAGCCGTGCCAGGCACCCGCTCACGGCGGGTTGGCTCAGGTTCAGCTTCGCCGCCGCCTTCGTCACGCTCCGCTCGTTCAGGATCGTGTCGAACACGACCAGCAGGTTCAGGTCGAACGGCGACGTCACCGGCGACGGCCGGGGCGCGGAACGGACGGGAGACGATGTAACATTTCGTTCAGTTGTCTATACAGTGCGATCGCGCGTCCCCCGCTTCGGATCGAAGAATGATGGCGGGCAGCGTCGACAGCGACAAGCGTTTATCACGCCTTGCCAGATACATACTCTGCCCGGCCACCCGATCGGTCCCAGGGGTCGCTCGTGGTCGGAACATGACAACGGTCCGCAGGAGGACGATGGGCAAGGACCCCGTGGCTCAACGGACACACTCGCCTGGATTGTAAGAAATCTGACACGGAGTGGCCGCGGACCCGTTGCCTGAACCGCCCCGCTTCGCAACGATACGACACGCTGCTGAATCGCGGCGCATTTCGATAAAAGGAATTGTCATGGTCCGTTCCCTGTTCGCGGCGCTTGCGCTGACGCTGTTTGCCGCCGCGCTGGCGCCAGCCTTCAACGCGGGCACCGCCGAAGCCGCCTGCACCCGCGTCTACACCACGTCCGGCTGGATCACCCGCTGCTGATCAGCGCCGCCATTCGCAGGGTGGGGCTTGGACCCCGCCCTGCGCCCATTCCGTTCAGCGCACTCCCAACTCCGCCCGATACCGCCGGAAGCACGCCGCCCCGCATTCCAGCCGCATCAGCGCGCCCTCCGCCAGGGCCGGCGCCCAGTCCGGGTTCTCCGCCACCAGCGGCCACGCCGCCTCCGCGTTCCAGGCCGCGCTGTGCTTGATGTCCAGCACCGCATGCAGGTCGAAGTAGTGCCGGTCCTTGCCGCTGATCCCCAGGCGCCGCAGCCCCTCCCCCACCAGCTTCGCCCGACCCGGCGCCGTCTGCTCGATCACCCCCAACGCCCCCACCGAATGGAACGCGTACCGGCGATTGGCCGCCAGTCCCGCCATGGTGTTCGCCAGCGCCAGGGCCTCCCACACCGTCGTCTCGACCCGCGGCTCCAGCTTCAGCTTGCGCGCCAGGTGCTCCAGCATCGGCCCATGCATGCCCTTCGCGTTGCCCCGGCCCATCTCGTCCCAATAGTTCCGTGCCAGCTCGAGCTTCGCCCGCACGGGCAGGCGCATCTGCGTGATGGCCGTCAGGTCGTCGAACCCCGCCTCGCCCGCGACCTCCTGCTGCAGGAACCAGCGCATCTCGTCGAGCGTCGCCTGCTCCGCAAGCCACGGGAACAGCGGATCGCCCTGCCCCGGCCCCGTCCGCTCCAGCGACTCGAACCACGCGACGAAGCCGTCGGGGTCCCGCGGCGCCTCCGCCGCCCGCGCCGCCACGGCTGCGCGCCGGTCCTCCAGCCACCGGCCCTCGTCGACCGCCAGTTCCGCATCGGCCAGCAGCGCGGCCTCCCATCCCGCGTGCGGCAACCCTGGCGTGAACCGCGCGGCATTGAATGCGGCGAGCCGCCGATGCCACCGGTCATTCTCGGTCAGGGCGGGGGCGAACGTGCCGTCGGGCATGGCCTTATCCTTTGCGTGCAATGAGTTCGACCGCGGCGATGCGATCGGCCGCCGCGTAGGCGCCACCCTCCAGCTCCTCCCCGAACACGTCGGGGTCCAGCTCCCGGTACCGCCACGCGAGCCCGCTGCCGCGCAGGACCGCGCCCGCCGCGTCATGGAAGGGATCGACGCCATCGACGATCGCGGCGCCGGTGTAGAGCAGCACCGTCCCGCCTGGCGCCAGCCGTTCGATGGCGGTTTCGAGAATCCTCAGCGACAGCGCGGCGCCCAGCGCGCCGCCGCCGTCGCGGTACGCCCGTGCCGCCGGGTCCGCCATGTAGGGGGGGTTGGCGACGATCAGGTCGAAGTCACCCTCGACGCCCGTCAGCAGATCGCTGTGAACCACCGAGACCGCGACCCCCGCCAGCGCCGCATTCGCCCGGGTCAGCCGCAGCGCCGCGTGGTTGATATCGACCCCCAGCACCTCCGCCCCCGGATGCGCACGCGCCATCAGCACCGCCCCCGGCCCGGCGCCGCAGCCGACATCCACCGCGCGCCCGATTTTCACGCTGGAGCCAAGGACCCGCAGGATCGACTGCGCGAACCGGTAGGTGTCGGGGCCGAAGAACACGGAATCGGCCGCCTCCGTCGGGTAGGCCGAGTGCAGGAACGTCGATCCTTCGAGGCTCGCCATGCGCACCAGGCTGCGCCACCCGTCGCCGGACGGCGCAAGGACGTCGGCCTTCCGCATCGCCTCCATGATGCCGGACGGCAGCACGTGCGGATGAAACGGCAGGCTCCACCCGAACACGTCACGGAGATCCCGCGCCCAAGCCCGGCCCGGCCGCGCGACGACACGCGCGTGGGTCAGCGGGGTGGGCGTGACGAAGGCATAGCCCGACGCCTGCACCAGCCGCACCAGGTGCGTCAGCCGCTCCGTTTCCGTTCCTTGCATGGCGTCCAGCATTGTTCCCGGAACGCACATGGCGGGGGAGGGTTGCGTTTCAACGGGCGAGCAACGGCCCCAGCACGCCCACCACGCCGTTGATCAGCAACTGCACGCCGATGCAGAACAGCAGGAACGCCGACAGCCGCGTCACCGTGCGGCTCCCGTTCCGCCCCAGCACGTCCGACAGCTTGCTCGAGTAGGAGTAGGTCAGCGCGATCACCCCTGCGAGCACCACCGCCGCCAGGGTCACGCCTGCCCAGAACCCCGCCGCCCCCGCCACCGGCCGCCCCGCCCCCAGCGCCACGGCGACCGCGATCGTCCCCGGTCCCGTCGTGAACGGCAGCGTCAGCGGGAAGAACGCCGGGTCGTCGGCGCCGACCTCGGACGCCTGTTCCTGCTTTCGCCCCTCGCGCTTCTCGGGCGTCCCCAGCAGCTCCCATGCGAACAGGGCCAGCACGAGCCCACCCGCGATCCGCAACGCCTCGAGGCTGATCCCGAACACCGCGAGCACGTACGACCCGCCGCCCAGCGCCACCAGCATGACGATCAGCGAGTACACCCCGACCCGGCACGCGAGCGCCGCGCGCTCGTCATGCGTCCGATCCGCCGTCGCCTCCCGGAAGATGAACGCGCCGGCGATCGGGTTGACGATGCTGAACAGGGCGGGGAAGGCCATGAGGAATGCGGGGATCACGACGCCTCTGTGGTTTGGGGGCAGCGACCAGGACGGTAGTTGCGCCCGTCATCGGGTAAAACGCCGCGCCGCACAACCGCTATGCGCAGGCTCGACCAGGGGGCCACAGCCGCTCAACCATCACCGCCCTATCGTCGCCGGCACGCCCCGACGCCAGCAGAGAAAACTGAATTGTTCGTTACAACTTAACATTGATTCTGCTAGAAAAGTCCTGTACCGGACAGTAACATTTTTCAACCTGACCCGGACCCCAACACACCCGTCTCGGGTTCGTAGCAACGAGCTGAACGCCTTCGTAGGAGTGCTGGAAATGGTGCGTACCGTGGACTGATTGTTTGCAGGCTCCGCCCTGATCATCGTAGCGGCGTGTGCCGCCCCACCCCCCCCGCCGCGCGCAGATGCGGCCCCGGTGCTCACCGCGCCGATTGCAGGAACGCGCGTCACCGGCGTGTGGACGCCGAGCGCCGCCACCGTCGAACGCTGGACACGGGAGGGGAATGGAAGCATTGTATTTGACTTCCGAGCCAACGGCGAGCTGGTCGTTACGCGGGTCGGTGGCGAAACGGTGACGTTGACCCCAGGCAGCCCGCCGTCCAGCAGCGCCACCGTGACGTGGACGGGCTACGTGCGCAAGGCCCGTAGCGGTAAACTTGCAACCTATTTCGTGGACTGCCCCACCACAGTCCCAGTCGATGCAAGACGCATGGTCTGCCAGACTACCTTCATTCAGCACCAACTCGGCATAAACTCCATCAATCCTCGGCTTGTTCTTACCCCTCGAGACCGCCAGAGATCTTAAGCCAGCGCCTTGCCGGATGCGAAGAGCGCCAAGCCGGATGTTTGTTGCTAAAACGGGGCCGGGCGTGGTTCGATGCTTCGAGCTCCGCCAGACCCCAAGCGCGACGGCTGGTCGGTAATCACGATCGGCACCGATCCGGCGGCGGGCGTCGGACCAAGTTCGGTTTGGGAAGCCCCACTTCGATGTATTCGCCCCGTCCCACGCGCCCGATAGCCTCCTTGATCACGTCCAGGCCAGCCGTCAAAACGTCCATCCGCTGCTCCGGCAGCACAACGATGCCGATCGTCCGGCCCACCAGGTTCTGCTGATCCCGGATGCGCTTGTCGAGCGTAACGACAACGTCGAAGCCGGCCGCCTCGGCCGCCGCAATCAGGTCTCCGTTCGCAAGCGTGGACCAGCCCATGTCCAGGGCTGTCATCACCTCATGCTCAGGTAGCAGTCGGCGGACGGGCAGAGGCATGTTTTGGTCAAACAGCAGGCGCAAGCTGCCCCATCGACCGCTCATGGAAGCGCAAGACTGCCCTGACCTGGTCGAGCGAAAGCTGGTGCGCTTCGGCCAGCCACTCCGCCCCTTGATCTATGTTCAGGAGAAGGTGTTCAGGCCGCACCCGGCTGCCTCGCAGCACGGGCGCACCGCCCAGGACACCCGGCCTGATCTCGATCTCAGGACACTCCATCCAGTCCATTCAAGCCTCCCTCTCGGACCGCCAGTCGGCGTCATACATGACGCTCAACGCCCCCGCCGCAACGGCAGGTTCGTTCGATACGCCACCCGCTTCAACGCAAACGCGCTCTCGACCCCCCGCACCCCCGGAACCCGCGTCAGCTTCGTCCGCAGGAACTCCTCGTACGCCCCCAGGTCCGGCGCCACCACCCGCAGCAGATAGTCGCTGGCGCCCGACATGACGTAGCACTCCATCACTTCGGGCAGGCCCGCCACCGCCTGCTCGAACACTGCCAGGTGGTCCTCCGTCTGCGCCGAAAGCCGCACCGACACGAACACGTTGACCGGCAGGCCGACCCGGTCCTGGTCCAGGAGCGCCACGTAGCCGCGGATGATCCCACCCTCCTCCAGCAGCCGCTGCCGCCGATGCGCGGGGCTCGCCGACAACCCGGCGACCTCCCCCAGTTCCGCGCTCGTCGCGCGTCCCTGCTGCTGCAAGTGATCCAGGATGGCGTGGTCGATCCGGTCAAGACGCATGGCTTAGACGCATAACCCTTCCACGCTGCGGCGCACCATTGGCAGATCCTGCCAAGAACCGCCCCAGCCTACCCCCATAATGGGAACACCCTCCACCCCCTTCCGCGTTACACTGCCACGACACTCCTCCAGGAGCCGCGACCATGGACGTGGGAATCGCCCCGACCGGCATCGACCGCACGACCCTCGAAAGCCGCTACACCGACCTCGACCGCCCCGTCCTGCTTTCCGGCGTCCAGGCCCTCGTTCGCCTGCTGCTCGAACAATCCCGGCTCGACCGCGCCCAGGGCCTGAACACCGGCGGGCTGGTGAGCGGCTATCGTGGCTCCCCCCTCGGCGGCGTCGATATGGAGTTGTGGCGGCGTGAAGCCCTTCTCACCGCCGCCAGGATCCGCTTCCAGCCCGGCCTCAACGAAGACCTCGCCGCCACCATGCTCTGGGGCAGCCAGCAGATCGACACCTTCCCCGGCAAGCAGGTCGATGGCGTCTTCGGCCTGTGGTACGGCAAGGGCCCGGGCGTCGACCGCAGCGCCGACGCCCTTCGCTGCGCCAACACCATCGGCACCGCCCGCCATGGCGGCGTCCTGGCGGTCAGCGGCGACGACCACGTCGCCCATTCCAGCGTCTTCCCGCACTCGACCGACGGCATCTTCCAGTCCGTCAACATACCCGTCCTGGTCCCAGCCGACGTGCAGGACATCGTCGACCTCGGCCTCGCCGGGCTTGCGCTCTCCCGCTACAGCGGCCTCTGGGTCGCGCTCAAGACGATCGCCGAAACGGCCGAGCAGCACGGCCTCGCCACCATCCCCACGATCCGGACCTTCGTCACCCCCGACCACCCCATCCCCTCCCACGGCCTCAACCTCGACCCGAACCTCCCCTGGCCCGCCCAGCGCCGCGAGCTGGAACGCCGCCTGTTGCACGAGCGGTTCCCCGCCCTGCACGCCTGGGTCCGCGCCAACCGCCTCGACCGCCGCACCTCCGGCACCGACGCGGCCACGATCGGCATCGCGACCGTCGGCAAGGCCCACCACGACGTCATGCACGCCCTGCGCCGCCTGGGCCTCGCCGACCATCCCGCAATCGCGGTCTACAAGGTCGCGATGGCGTGGCCGCTGGAGACCTCGGGCATCCGGGCCTTCGCCCGCGGCAAGCAGGCCATCCTGGTCGCCGAGGAGAAGCGCAGCCTGGTGGAGATGCAGCTCCGTGACGCCCTGTATTCCCTGCCCGACCGCCCCGCCATCCTGGGCAAGCGCGACCAGGACGGCGCGCCCCTCCTGCCCGAGACGCTCGAACTCTCCCCCGAGACGCTGATGACCGTCCTCGCCCGCATCCTGCCGGGCCTCGGCGTCCCCGTCCCCGCGTTCGACCTGCCATCGGCCCCCGCCGACGCGAACCTTCTCGCGCGCGCCCCGATGTTCTGCGCCGGGTGCCCGCACAACACGAGCACGCAGCTTCCCGCGGGCAGCCACGCCATGGCCGGCATCGGCTGCCACACGATGGCGGTCTCGACCAGCGACATGACGCGCACCTTCAGCCAGATGGGCGGCGAGGGCGTGCCCTGGGTCGGGCTGCAGCACTTCACCGCCATCCCCCACATGTTCGCCAACATGGGCGACGGCACCTACCAGCACTCCGGCCTGCTCGCGATCCGCCAGGCCGTCGCGGCGAAGGCCCGCATCACCTACAAGCTGCTGTATAACGACGCCGTCGCCATGACCGGCGGCCAGCCGGCGGAAGGCGCACCCACCGTCCCCCGCATCGCCGCGCAGCTCCATGCGGAGGGCGTCACCCTGCTCGCCATCGTCGCCGACGACCCGGACCGTCTTCCGGCCGCGTCCAACCTTCCGCCCGGCACGCTCCGCCACGGCCGCGACGAACTGGACGCCGTCCAGCGCCGCATGCGCGATCACGATGGCGTCTCCGCGATCATCTACGACCAGGTCTGCGCCACCGAGAAGCGCCGCCGCCGCAAGCGCGGAACCGCCGCCACCGCCGGCACGCACGTCGCGATCAACCCGCGCGTCTGTGAGAACTGCGGCGACTGCACCGCGCAATCCAACTGCATCGCCATCGAACCCGTCGACACCGAGTACGGCCGCAAGCGCCGCATCAGCCCCACCAGTTGCAACACCGACCTGTCCTGCCTCAAGGGCTTCTGCCCCAGCTTCGTCACCACCAGCACCCCGGCGCCCGAGCAGGACCATGGCGCCCATTGGAAGGCCCGCGAAGCCGACCTCGCCGCCACCCTCCTCGACCCGACCCTCCCCGCCCTCGCGAAGCCCTGGCGTGGGCTGTTCGCCGGCATCGGCGGCGGCGGCATCGTGACCTGCGGCGCCGTGGTCGCCATGGCCGCCCATCTCGAGGGCCGCGACGTCAGCACGCTCGACTTCACGGGCCTTGCCCAGAAGAACGGCGCCGTGGTCAGCCACGTCCAGATCGCGCCCGAGGGTCAGCTCGACGTCGTGCGGATTCCCGCCAACGAGGCCGACCTGCTTCTCGGCGCCGACCTCGCCGTCGCTGCCTCCCCGGACGTCCTCGGCCACTGCGCGCCCCATGCCGGGGTCATCGGCAACCTGGACCTTCAGGCCGGCGCAGCCTTCCTGAAGTACCGCGACCTCCGGATCGACGCGGGCCTGCACCGCCGGGCCATCGAACGCCGCACGGACCGAGCCCGCAGCCGCTGGCTTCGCGCCAGCCTGGTGGCGGAGCGCCTGTTCGGCACCGCCCAGGCCGCCAACACCCTCATGCTCGGCATGGCCTGGCAGCTCGGCATGGTTCCCTTGGGCGCCCCCGCCCTTCTCCGCGCCATCGTCCTCAACGGCACCGCGATCCCCCTCAACGAGCGCGCCTTCCTCTGGGGCCGTCTGCTCGCCGACCGGCCCGGCCTCGTCGACGACATCCTCGCCGACCAGGTGCCCCCCGCGCAGGACCTGCAATCCCTCGTCGACCGCCGCGCCCAGGAACTCGTCCGCTACCAGGGCGCGCGGCTCGCGCTGCGCTACCGCGCACTCGTGGAAGCCGCCCGCACCGCCCCGCACAGCACCGAAGCCCTGGCCCGCACGGTCGCCGAGGGCGCCTTCCGCGCCCTGGCGATCAAGGACGAATACGAGGTCGCCCGCTTCCACGCGGAGGCCGAATACGGCGAGAACCCCGTATTCCACCTGTCGCCGCCCTTGCTGACCCGACCCGACGCTGCGACGGGCCGCCCGGGAAAGATCGCCATCCCGGGCCGCTATGCCCTGCCCCTGTTCCGCCTTCTGCGCCACGGCAAGCACCTCCGCGGCACCTGGTTCGACCCCTTCGCCTGGCAGCATGAGCGCCGTGCGGAGCGCGCCTTCGCCGCCCGATACGAACGGGATCTGCGCGACACCCTTCCCCGCCTGCGGCCCGAAACCGTCGATGCCGCGATCGCCCTCGCCGCCCTTCCCATGGCCGTCCGCGGCTACGGCCTGGTCAAGTCAGCCGCGATGGCGGACGCCGCCGCCGTGCGGGACACGCTGCTCCGGGCGATCGCGCATCCCCCGGAGCGTCGCGCGGCCTGAACATCGTGTGGAAGCAATGAAGCCAACCATGCTAGACCGGTGCCGGACGCTGCTGAGAGCCCGGCATGTCAATCCTGCGCCGAACCCTGCTTCTGGCCGCTACCCTTCCACGCGCCGTGCTGGCGCAGGCCTACCCCGCCATGACCATCCGCATCATCGTCGGTTTTCCCCCGGGCGGACCGCTCGACATCGCGGCGCGCACCATCGCGCCTGCGCTCGCCACCCGCCTCTCCACCCAGGTCGGGGTCGAGAACCGGCCCGGCAACAGCGGCAACCGCGCCACCGCCGACGTGGTCCGTGCCACGCCCGATGGCCATACACTGCTGCTCTGCGGTCCCGTCCATACCATCAACACGACGCTGTTCGATAACCTCGACTTCGACTTCACCCGCGACATCGCCCCTGTCGCCCCCATCGCCCGCGTCCCGCTCATCGTCGAGGTCAACCCGGCCGTCCCCGTCCACTCCGTCCCCGAGCTGCTCGCCTTCGCGCGTCGCACCCCCGGCCGCCTGCGGGTCGCGTATGCCGGAGCCGGCACGCCCCAGCACATCGGGCTCGAACTGTTCCAGCTCATGACCGGCGCCCGCCTCACGCTCGTCCCCTATGCCGGCTCCGCCGCCGCCCTTGCCGACCTTCTCCGCGGCGAGGTCGACGCGATGTTCGACCCGGCGCCCTCCTCCATGCCCCACATCCGCGCCGGCCGTCTCCGCCCGCTCGCCACCACCGGCCCGACGCGCGCCGCCATGCTGCCCGACCTGCCTGCACTGGCGGAATTCGTGCCGGGCTACGAGGCCGGGTCCTGGTTCGGCCTGGGCGCCCCTGGCCGCACGCCCGCCCCGGTCATCGCCACGTTGAACGCCGTGGTGACCGAGGCCCTGGCCGACCCGGCGATTCAGGCCCGCCTGGACGAGCTGGGCGCCACGCCCACCCCCGGCTCCCCCGAGGACTTCGTCCGCTTCATCGCCGCGGAGACGGAGCGCTACCGCCACGTCATCCGCACCGCAGGCCTGAAACCCACGTAGGCGTGCTATCGGAACGCGAACGGATCCAGCGTCCGGCTGCCGAACTTCGCGAAATCCCGGACGTTGCGCGTGATCACGATCAACCCGTGCACCTCCGCCGTGGCCGCGATCATCGCGTCAAGCGTAAGCTGGGACGGCTGCCGGTCCATCAACCGCGCCCAGACGCGAAACACGTGGTGATCCATCGGGATCAGGGTGAACGTCTCGACGACCTGCTGCACCCATCGGTCCATTGTAGTTGCCCGCAGCGCATCCGTCCGCCGAACGCTCTCCACACCCGCCTGCAACTCGCCGACCACCACCACGGGAAGCCGCAAGTCGTCGTCCCCGACCGAACCGAACCAGGCCAGGACGCCGCCATGGGGCCGCGTCCGCCGCGTTTCGGAAATGACGTTGGTGTCGAGCAGGAACCGCGCCATTACCCGAAGCGCGGCGTCCGCCGGCGAACAGGCCGGTGCCGCTCCGGGATCGGCAGATCGAACCGCGGCTCGTCGGCCAGCAGCAATTCCTTCAACGTCGGCCTTCTCGTCGCGCCCTCGATCCGCCGCCACTCCTCGACGGGTACGAGCACGGCTGTCTCCACCCCCCGCCTCGTCACCATCTGCGGCCCCTCCCCCTGACACGTCTCCAGCATCTCGCTGAAACGGGCCTTGGCGTCCTGAACCTGCCACGCGCGCATCACGGCCCTCCTGACCAGGTATCAGACTAGTCGTTTGGCACAACCGTCGCAACGCTGGCGCCGGCCCCTGGCCCCACCTATATCCACTGCAAACCAAGGGGAGCGCGCCCGCCATGCTCGACCATACCGACCCCGACGACCTGATCGTCGAAACCGCTCGCCGCTTCGCCCAGGACCGACTGGCCCCCACCGCCGCCGCCCGCGAGCAGGCCTGCGCCATCGAGCCCGAGATCATCGCCGCCCTGGGCGAGATGGGCTTCCTCGGCGCCACCAACAGCAGCGACTGGGGCGGCAGCGAGATCCCCTACGAGACCTATGCCCGCGTCATCGAGGAGCTGGCCGCCGGCGACGGCAGCGTCAGCACCCTCGTCAGCGTCCACAACGCCCCCACCTGCGAGATCCTGGAGAAGTTCGGGACCCCCGACCAGAAGGAGCGCTGGCTTCGCCCGATGGCCAGCGGGCAGTCGGTCGCGAGCTTCGCGTTGACCGAAAGCGGCGCCGGGTCGGACGCGTCGGGCGTGCGCACCCGCGCCGTCCGCACCAACAGCGGCTACACCATCAACGGCTCCAAGCAGTTCATCAGCAACGCCCGCGTGGGCAAGACGACCATCCTGTTCGCGGTCACCGACCCTTCGGCCGGCAAGAAGGGCATCAGCGCCTTCGTCGTCGCCAACGACACGCCCGGGTTCGGCATCGCCCGGGTCGAGCACAAGCTGGGCCAGAAGGCGTCCGACTCCTGCGCCCTGACCTTCGACGAGATGCAGGTCAACGACGACCAACGCATCGGCGCCGAGGGCGAGGGCCTGAAGATCGCGCTGTCCACCCTGGAATCCGGCCGCATCGGGATCGCCGCGCAATCCGTGGGCATGGCGCGCGCGGCGCTCGAATACGCCATCGCCTATGCCAAGGACCGCAAGCAGTTCGGCAAGCCCATCATCGAGCACCAGGCCGTCGCCTTCCGCCTGGTGGAAGCCAAGACCCAGCTCGCCGCCGCGCGCGAGCTTACGCTGAAGGCCGCCCGCCTGAAGGACGCCGGCCGCCCGGCCCTGGAAGCCGCCGCCATGGCCAAGCTGTTCGCCAGCGAGGCAGCGGAACGCATATGCTCCGCCGCCATCCAGACCCTGGGCGGCTACGGCTACCTCGCCGACTATCCCGTCGAACGCATCTACCGCGATGTCCGCGTCTGCCAGATCTACGAGGGCACCAGCGACATCCAGAAGCTCATCCTGAGCCGCATGTTGTGACGCGCAAGCCCTCTCCCATCGGGAGAGGGTTGGGTGAGGGCCTGGGCCGCCGCGGGACCATCGCCGGAGCGCTCGCGCTGGCAACCCACCCCGCCCAAGCCCAACCGTGCACCAGGATCGCCGACCTCCCCCTCACCCTCGTCGACGGCTACCCCCTCGTCCCCGCAACCCTCGCCGGCCGCCCCGTGTCCCTCCTGCTGGACACCGGGGCCCAGGGGATGTTGATCACCCCCGAGACCGCCGCCGCCCTAGCCCTCCCGCTGGCCGGCATGACCCGGATCTACGGCACCGGCGGCAGCACCCAGGCGCGCGTCGTCCGCCTCCCCGGGCTTCGTCTCGGCGCGGCCCCCATGCCGGACCTGCTCGCCCCCGTGGCCCCCCTGCCCATCCAGCTCCGCAGCGACCCGCCCCTTGCCGGCCTGCTCGGCGCCGCCCTGCTCGCGCGCTTCGACCTCGACATCGACATCCCCGCCGGCCGGCTCACCCTCCACGCCCCCGGAACCTGCGCGCCGCCGCCCGGCACCACCCTGCCTCTCGAGGTCACCCGCGCCGGCGAGCCCTTCCTGCCCGTCCGCATCAACGGCCAGCCCCTGCTCGCCCTGCTGGACACCGGCACCCGCGCCACCCTCCTCACCCAGGCCACGGCCCGGCGGCTCAACCTCGATGCCCCCGCCTCCGCCAACACCGCGTCCGGCGTCGACGGCGAGCGCCTTCCCCTCGGCCATGTCCGCGTCCGCTTCGCCCTCGGCGACGAGCCCCCCGCCGACACCCCGGTCAGCATCGCCCCACTGCAACTGGAACGCGGCGACATGCTGCTGGGCCTCGACGCCATCCGCACGCGCCGCGTCTGGCTCGCCTATGGCAGCGGCCAGGTCACGTTCGCCCGCCCGGCCGGCGGCTGAACCCCGCCCATCCGGCGCTGCCTGGGCTACCCCGCCGCGGTCAGGATCCGGTCCGCCAGCCGCAGATGCGGCCGGTCGATCATCTTTCCATCCAGCACGAACACGCCGGCCCCCGGCCGCGCCGCGAACCCGTCCCGCACCGCCACGGCCCAGGCCACCCGCGCCGCATCGGGCGTGAACGCCGCCGCCACCGCGCCCAACTGGTCCGGATGGATGCACAGCTTGCCCGCGAACCCGTCCGCCGCCGCTGCAGCGGCCTCGGCCGCCAGCCCGGCCGGGTCGCGGGGATCGGGCCAGGGCGTATCCACCGCCGGCACCCCCGCCGCGGCGGCGGCCACCAGCGTCATCGCCCGTGCCGCCGCGACGGCCGACAGATACCCGCCGGGACCCCGTGGCGAGATCCCCAGATCCGCCGAAAGATCCTCCGCCCCGAAGCACAGCGCGCGCAGCCGGGCCGGCGCGCCGCGATAATCCATGGCCAGCAAGGAGGCCGCCGTCTCCGTCACCAGCGCGACGACCCCGATACCGCCGACCTCGAGCCCGGCCGCCGTCTCCAGCGCCTCCAGGTGATGATCCAGCGCCACCAGGTCCGCGACCCCCGTGCATTTCGGCAGCATCAGCGCCGCCGGCCGCCCCGGCACCACCGCCGCGAGATCCGCCAGGTACCACTCCGTCCCCAACGGGTTCACCCGCACGACGACCCCAGCGCGGGACAACCCCGGCAGCATCGCCGCCACCATGGCTCGCGCACCCGCCTTCGCCCCCGCCGCGACGCTGTCTTCGAGATCCAGGATCACCCCGTCCGCCGTGGACGCCAGCGCCTTCTCCGCCTTGCGGGCGCTGTCCCCCGGGGCAAACAGCAGGGTCCGCAACTTCATGGGATTCGGCACGCGGCGTCTCTTTCGTGGCTCGTGGCGCTTGGAACAATCTTGCGCCACCGCCGCCGATATGCAAATCAACCGTCAACCGCAGCATGGCGGGGAAATGAACACCGGGGAGGTGCAGGGGTGTCCGACACCATCCTGGAGACGTCTGGTCTCACGCGGGAATTCGGTGGTTTCGTCGCGGTCAAGGACGTCAACCTGCGCGTCCAGGCCGGCACCATCCACGCCCTGATCGGCCCCAACGGCGCCGGCAAGACGACCTGCTTCAACCTGCTCACCAAGTTCCTGGCCCCCACCCGCGGCACCATCCGCTTCAAGGGCGCCGACATCACCGGCCTGAAGCCCGCCTCCGTCGCCCGTCTCGGCCTTGTCCGCAGCTTCCAGATCTCCGCCGTCTTCCCCCACCTCACCGCGATCGAGAACGTCCGCCTCGCCCTGCAACGGCAGCGTGGCGCGTCGTTCGACTTCTGGCGCTCCGACACCATCCTCCACCGCTTCGACGATCGCGCCCGCGCCCTCCTGCACGACGTCGGGCTGGACGGCTACGACGACACCCAGGCCGCCGCCCTTAGCTACGGCCGCAAGCGCGCGCTGGAGATCGCGACGACCCTGGCGCTCGAGCCTGAGATGCTCCTTCTCGACGAACCCACTGCCGGCATGGCGCACGAGGACGTGGACCGCGTCGTCCAGCTCATCCGCCGCATCCGCGCCGGCCGCACCATCCTCATGGTCGAGCACAACCTCAGCGTCGTCGAAGGCCTCTGCGACCGCATCACCGTCCTCGCCCGCGGCCAGATCCTCGCCGAGGGCGACTATGCCAGCGTCAGCAAGAACCCCGACGTCGTCACCGCCTATCTGGGTTCCCCCGATGCCTGACGCCCCCATGCTGCAGATCGCCGGGCTCGAGGCCTGGTACGGCGAGAGCCATATCCTCCACGGCGTCGATTTCCACGTGAACGAGGGCGAGGTCGTCACCCTTCTGGGCCGCAACGGCGCCGGCAAGACGACGACCATGAAATCCATCATGGGCCTCGTGCCCCGGCGCGAAGGCAGCATCCGCTTCAAGGGCGCCGAGACCGTCGCCATGGCCCCCGACACCGTCGCCCGCGCCGGAATCGCCTTCTGCCCCGAGGAGCGCGGCATCTTCGCCAGCCTCAACGTGACCGAAAACCTCATGCTGCCGCCGCAGATCGCCCCGGGCGGCATGACGGTCGCCGAAATCCACGCGCTGTTCCCCAACCTGAAGGAGCGCGCCGGCAGCCAGGGCACGAAGCTCTCCGGCGGCGAGCAGCAGATGCTCGCCATCGGCCGCATCCTTCGCACCGGCGCCCGCCTGCTGCTGCTCGACGAACCGACCGAGGGCCTGGCCCCCGTCATCATCCAGCAGATCGGCCACACCATCCGGGAGATCAAGGCGCGCGGCTTCACCGTGCTTCTGGTCGAACAGAACTTCCGTTTCGCCGCCACCGTCGCCGACCGCCATTACGTGATGGAGCACGGCCGGGTCATCGATATGATACCGAATGCCGAGCTTTCGGCGAACATGGACAAGCTGCACGATTACCTCGGCGTCTAGACCGAGAACCCAGGAGGAAGCATCGCAATGACCCTTTCCCGCCGCGGCCTCATCGCCGCCACCGCCGCCGCCCCCCTGATCACGCCCGAGCTGATCGGCCGCGCCCGCGCCCAGGGCGCCAACAGCCTCAAGATCGGCATCCTCACCGACCTCTCCGGACCCTACCAGGACCTCGCCGGCCCGCTCGCCGTGAAGGCCGCCCAGCTCGCGACCGAGGATTTCGGCGTGGCCGGCAAGGGCTTCACCGTCGAGATCCTCCAGGCAGACCATCAGAACAAGGCCGACATCGGCGCCGGCATCGCCCGCCAATGGTTCGACCAGGGCGTGGACCTCATCGCCGAAGTCGCCAACAGCTCCGTGGCGCTGGCCGTCGCGGGCGTCGCCAAGGACAAGAACAAAGCCTACATCAACTCCGGCGCCGCGACCTCCGACCTCTCGGGCGCAAGCTGCAACGCCAACACCATCCACTGGGTCTACGACACGTACATGCTGGCCCAGAGCACCGGCGCCGCCCTGGTGAAGGCCGGCGGCGACAGCTGGTTCTTCATCACGGCCGACTACGCCTTCGGCGCCGCGCTGCAGCGCGACACCACCGAATTCGTGACCTCCGCGGGCGGCAAGGTCGTCGGCAGCGTCAAATACCCCTTCCCCGGCACCACCGACTTCAGCAGCTTCCTGCTGCAGGCGCAGGCCTCGGGCGCCAAGATCCTGGGGCTCGCCAACGCCGGCACGGACACGATCAACACCATCAAGCAGGCGCAGGAGTTCGGCATCAAGATGAAGCTGGCCGGCCTCCTGCTCTTCCTCAGCGACGTCCATTCGCTGGGCCTTCAGGTCGCCCAGGGCATCAATCTCACGGACAGCTTCTATTGGGACATGAACGACCGCACCCGCGCCTTCAGCGAGCGGCTGAAGCCCAAGGCTCCCGCCCAGCGGCCCACCATGGTCCAGGCCGGCACCTACTCCAGCGTCCTCCACTACCTCAAGGTCGCGCACGCCATGGGCATCGCGAAGGCCAAGCTGGACGGCGCCGCCACCATCGCCCAGATCAAGGCGACCCCCACCGACGACGACTGCTTCGGCCCCGGCACCATCCGCGCCGACGGGCGCAAGCTCCACCCCTCCTACCTGTGGGAAGTGAAGAAGCCGTCCGAAAGCAAGGGCCCGTGGGACTACTACAAGCCCGTCGCCAGCACCCCGGCCGACCGCGCCTTCCGCCCGGCCGACAAGGGCGGCTGCACCCTGGTCCGGTCCTGAACGAGCAAGAAGGGAAGCACAGCCCCATGACGATCGATCGCCGCACGCTGCTGGCCTCCGCCACGGCAACCAGCCTTCTCGCGGGCCGCGCCCGCGCCCAGGGCGCCACCATCAAGATGGGCGTCCTGAACGACCAGTCCGGACCCTATCGCGACATCGGCGGCCTCAACTCCGTCGCCGCCGTCAAGCAGGCGGTCGCCGAGTTCGCCCCCGACTTCAAGGTCGAGATCGTCGCCGCCGACCACCAGAACAAGCCGGACGTCGGCGTCGGCATCGTCCGCCAATGGTTCGACCGCGACGGCGTCGACATCGTCTTCGACGTCCCGACCAGCTCCGTCGCCCTCGCCGTCAACAGCGTCTGCAAGGAAAAGAACAAGGTCTACATCAACACCGGCGCCGCGACCGGCGACCTCACGGGAAGCCAGTGCACGCCCAGCACCATCCACTGGTCCTACGACACCTACATGCTCGCCCGCTCCACCGGCGGCGCCATGGTCCAGGCCGGCGGCAACAGCTGGTACTTCATCACGGCCGACTACGTCTTCGGCCAGCAGCTCCAGCGCGACACGACCGCCTTCGTCACCGGCGCAGGCGGCAAGGTCGCCGGCGCATCGCCCTACCCCTTCCCCGGCACGTCGGACTTCTCGTCCTTCCTGATCTCCGCCCAGGCGAGCGGCGCGAACGTCCTCGGCCTTGCCAACGCCGGCGCCGACACGATCAACTCCATCAAGCAGGCCGCCGAGTTCGGCCTGACCAAGAAGATGAAGGTCGCCGCCCTTCTGATGTTCCTCAACGACGTCCACGGCCTGGGCCTCGAAGCCGCCCAGGGCCTGTTCCTCACCGAAAGCTTCTACTGGGACCTCAACGACAAGACCCGCGCCTTCACCAAGCGCTTCCAGGCCCTCATGCCCGGCGTCTGCCCCAACATGACCAACGCCGGCTGCTATTCGGGCGCGCTCCACTACCTCAAGGCCGTGAAGGCCCTGGGCGTCGCCGCCGCCAAGGACGGCGCCGCCGTGGTTGCCAAGATGAAGTCCGCCCCCGCCGAGGACGACGCCTACGGCACCACCATCATCCGCCAGGACGGCCTCGCCCTCACTCCGTCCTATCTTTTCGAGGTCAAGAAGCCGTCCGAGAGCAAATACCCCTGGGACTACTACAAGCAGGTCGTCGCCACCCCCTCCGACAAGGCCTGGAAGCCCCTCGCAGAGGGCGGCTGCCCCCTCGTGAAGGCCTGAGGCCACCATGTCCGCCACCCACCCGGCGCCCCGGCCCGCACGCCTGCCCGTCCCGGCGCTCGTCGCCGGCGGCGTGCTGCTGGCCGTGATCGCCGTGGTGGTGGCGCTCGGACCCGCCGCCATCGGCACCTTCCTCTACCGGCCCCCGGCGCTCCTGTTCGGCCAGCTCCTGCTCGGCCTCATCAACGGCGCCTTCTACGCCCTGCTGTCGCTCGGCCTCGCCGTCATCTTCGGCATGCTGAACATCATCAACTTCGCCCATGGCGCGCTGTTCATGCTCGGCGCCTTCGTCGCCTGGATGATGCTCACGCCCAACACCTGGCTCGGCATGATCTCCCCCGGTCTCGCCGTTCCCGACTGGCTCTCGCTCGGCTACTGGCCCGCCCTCGTCGTCGCCCCCCTTCTGGTCGGCGTCTTCGGCCTCGTGCTGGAAAAGACCGTCATCCGGCGTCTGTACAAGCTCGACCACCTCTACGGACTGCTCCTGACCTTCGGCCTCGCCCTCATCATCGAGGGCCTCGCCCGCAACGCCTTCGGCAGTTCCGGCATGCCCTACCGCATCCCGCCGCAGCTGCAGGGCGCGACCGACCTCGGGTTCATGTTCATGCCCAACTACCGCGGCTGGGTCGTCGTCGCCGCCGCCATCGTCTGCCTCGCCACCTGGCTCATCATCGAAAAGACGTCGCTCGGCGCGCGCCTTCGCGCTGCGACCGAGAACCCCGGTCTCGTGCAGGCCTTCGGCGTCAACGTTCCCCGCATGATCAGCCTCACCTACGCGGGCGGCATCGCGCTCGCCGCGTTCGCCGGGGTGCTGGCTGCGCCGATCTATTCCGTGAACCCCAACATGGGCTCCAACTTCATCATCACCGTCTTCGCGGTGGTCGTCATCGGCGGCATGGGGAGCATCCTCGGCAGCATCGTCACCGGCTTCGGCCTGGGCATCGTCGAGGGCCTGACCAAGGTCTACTACCCGCAGGCCTCCGCCACCGTGATCTTCGTCGTCATGGTCATCGTCCTCCTGGCCCGCCCCGCCGGCCTCTTCGGCAAGGCTGCCTGACCATGGACGCCACCATCACCGCCCCCGTGACCGCCGAGCCGCCCGCCCGGTTCTTCGGCTTCACCACCGCCCAGGCCGCGGCCTTCCTGCTCATGACGGCCCTCGTCGTCGTCTGCCCGTTCTTCCTCTACCCCGTCTTCCTGATGAAGGTGCTCTGCTTCGCCCTCTTCGCCTGCGCCTTCAACCTGCTGATCGGCTATGTCGGGCTGATGAGCTTCGGCCACGCCGCCTATTTCGGCATGGGCGGATACGTCACCGCCTGGACCGCCAAGACCTGGGGCCTCACGCCCGAATTCGCGATCCTTCTCGGCGGCGTCACCGGCGCCGCCCTCGGCTGCGCCTTCGGCTGGCTCGCCATCCGCCGCCAGGGCATCTACTTCGCCATGATCACGCTGGCCCTGGCCCAGATGAACTACTTCTTCTGCCTCCAGGCCCCCTTCACCGGCGGCGAGGACGGCATCCAGCAGGTCCCCCGCGGTTTGCTGTTCGGCCTCATCCCGCTCCGCCCCGACATGGCCATGTACGCCGTCGTCGCCGTCATCTTCCTGTTCTTCTTCCTGCTGATCCACCGCACCGTCCACTCGCCCTTCGGCCAGGTGCTGAAGGCCATCCGCGAGAACGAGCCGCGCGCCACCTCGCTGGGCTACCGCACCGACGACTACAAGCTCATCGCCTTCGTGCTGTCGTGCTTCATCGCGGGCATCGCGGGCGGCACCAAGTCCCTGGTGTTCGGCATCGCGACGCTCACCGACGTCCACTACTCGATGTCCGGAGAGGTCGTGCTGATGACCCTCCTGGGCGGCCTCGGCACCATCTTCGGTCCCGTCGCCGGCGCCGTCGTGATCGTCGGGCTCGAGAACTACCTGGCCCAGTTCGGCGCCTGGGTCACCGTCTCCCAGGGCGTCATCTTCGTCTTCTGCGTCCTCGCCTTCCGCCGCGGCATCATCGGCGAGATCGGCGCCAAGCTGAAGATCGGCCTCTGACCGTCACGCCGGCTGCAGATGCGCGGGCAACCCCGCCAACTGCTCCGGCGTGTCGACATCCCGCAGCACCGCGTCATCGTCCATCGCGACGGTCGCGACATGCTCCGAATGCCGCTCCAGCAGCGCCCGCGCGCCCCGGTCGCCCGACAGCGCCATGATCTCGGCGAAGAACCGGCGGTCCCACAGCACCGGGTTCCCCAACTCCCCCCCATGCGACGGCGCCACGATCAACCGGCCCTCATCCGGGTCATAGGCCGCGAGCAACCGCCCGATCGTCCGCGCCGTCACCAGCGGCATGTCCCCCAGACACACCACCGCCGCCCGGGCCGAGGCCGGGACCGCCGCGATCCCCGCCCGCAGGCTCGCCGACAACCCGTCCTCCCACCCCTCCGCCGTCACGACCTGGACGGGCCGGCCGGCCAGCGCCCCGGCCACCTCATCCCCCCGGTGCCCCACCACCACGATCATCGGCCGCAGCGCCGAAGCCAGCAGGTTGTCCACCACCCGCGCCACCATCGGCTTTCCCGCCCGGTCCGCCACCAGCAGCTTGTGCCGCGGCGCCATCCGGCTGCTCCGCCCCGCCGCCAGCACCACCCCGGCCACCCCGGGCCCCACCGACGCCGCCTTCGCCCGGGGCAGCGGACGCACGCCGACATCCTTCAGCAAGCCCCCCACGCCCATCCCCGCCATCGCCGCGCCATCCACCGCCAACCCGGCGAATAGCCGCTGCAACACCCAATCGATCCCGTTCAGCTTCGGACTCCGCGCGCACCCCGGCAGCACCAGCGCCGGCCGCCCCCCAATCCGCCCGAGGCAGATAAGGTTCCCGGGATCGACCGGCATCCCGAAATGCAGGATCCCGCCCCCCGCCGCCACGATCCCCGAGGGGCCGACGTCCCGCCGGTCCACCACGGCGCTCGCCCCGGCCACCAGCAGGATCTCCGCCCCGGCTTCGATCAACCCCAGCAACCCCGCGGCGATCGGCCCCGCCTCGTGCTCGCACACCACCGGTTCCAGCAGGGTCCCGCCCAGCCCCACCACCCGGTTCCGCGTCGCCTCCGCCGTTCCCGCCAGAATCGACCCCTTCAACCCCGGCAAACGCGTCATCACCAGCCCCACGCGCCGCTTTGCATACGCGTGCAACCGCAATCCGGCCCCCGCCGCCGCCAGCACCGCCGCCCCCAGCGCGCCCCCCGGCACCGCAAACGGGATCACCTTGATCGTCGCCACCATCTCCCCCGCCGAGACGTTGGCCCAATCCGGCAACGTCGCCAGCGTCAGCCCCTCATCCACCCGGTTCAGCGCATCCACCCCCAGCGCATCCACCCGCAGCAACCCGGCCCGGCCCGCCACCAGATTGACCCGCCCCGTCCCGGCCCGGGACCGCTCCAACCCCCGGGACATCAACGCATCCGCCAGCGCCGAAGCCGCCGCGTCCTCCGCGACGTCCCCCGCCTCCAGCCGCGCCGCGATCACGGGATCCCGCCCCGCCGCCCGCAGCGCCGCGACCGAAACCGCGTCCAGCACCGCCCCCTTCTTCAGCACCAGCCCCGGCAAACGCTGCGTATGCGCCAGCACCGCCCCGACCGCCTCGTCCAGCGCCACCGCCCCGAAGATCAATCCCCGCCCCGCCGCACCGCCACGAGCTGGGCCAGGATGCTCAAGCCGATCTCCCCGGCCGTCACCGCCCCGATGTCCAGCCCCACCGGGCCCCTGATCCGCGAGAGCGCCGCCTCCGCATGACCCATCGCCCGCAGCCGCTCCAACCGGGCCGCATGCGTCTTCCGCGACCCCAGCGCACCGATATAGAACGCCTGCGACTTCAACGCCCGATCCAGCGCGGGATCATCGAGCTTCGGGTCGTGGGTCAACGTCACGATCGCCGTCCGGCTGTCGGGCTGGTAGGCGTCCAGGGCCTCGTCCGGCCACTCCGTGCTCACCGTGACGCCCGGGAACCGCTCATCGGTCGCGAACGCCCGCCGGGGATCCGTCACCAGGACCGCATACCCCAGCCCCGCCGCCATCGGCACCAGCGCCTGCGCGATGTGCACGGCGCCGACCACCACCAGGCGCATCGCCGGGTTGTAGGCGTGCAGGAACCACGCGACGCCCTCGATTTCGATCGTCCCGTTCCGGTCCGCCCGCAATGCCTTGGCCGCAGCCTCGGTCAATCCCGGCGGCGCGTCATCCCCGGGCAGCAGCACCTGCACGCCACTGGACAGGTTGGTGGCCAACGTCACGGGCCCCGCCGCCCGCGCAGCCTGCAGCCGCGCCAACAGGGCGGGGGTCATGGCCGCGCTGCCGCGCGCGACGCCGTCATCCCAAGGCCTCCACGAACACCTTCAGCTTCCCGCCGCACGCCAGCCCCACCTCCCACGCCCGCTCGTTCGTGATCCCGAAATCCAGCAGTTGCGGCGTGCCCGTCTCCATCGTCCGCTTGGCCGCGTCCGCGACAGCGCCCTCGATGCACCCGCCGCTGACGCTGCCTGCCATCCGCCCGCTCGCCGTCACCGCCATCTGGCTGCCGGCCGGCCGGGGCGAGCTGCCCCAGGTCTCCGTCACCGTCGCGATCGCCACGCGCTCCCCTTGCGCCAGCCACCCCGCCGCCGTCCCCAGCACATCCTCGTCGATCATGCTCCGCTCCATTCGGTCCGTCCCCGCGCCGGCGCCGGCCGGGACAGCAGCTCCACCAACCCGCGCAGGCTGTCGAGGTTATGCACCGTCCGGAACTCGTCCACATGCGGCAGCATCGCGCGGATGCCCTGTGACTTGGGTTGGAACCCCTCCCACCGCAACAGCGGGTTCAGCCACACCAGCCGCCGGCTGCTCCGGTGCAGCCGGTCCATCGCCTCGGACAGGCCTTCGGCCCCATCCCGGTCCAGCCCGTCGGTCATCAGCAGCACCACCGCGCCCTGCCCCAGCACCCGCCGCGACCACCGCGTGTTGAACAACCCGATGCTTTCCCCGATCCGCGTGCCTCCGGACCAATCCGGCACGCTCGCCGCCACCATCTGGAAGGCGACTTCCGCATCCCGGTGCCGCAACTGGCGCGTGATGTTCGACAGCCGAGTCCCGAACAGGAACACGTGCACCCGCGGCCGGGCATTCGCCACGGCATGCAGGAAGTGCAGCAGCACCTGCGCATACCGCGCCATGGAGCCCGAGATGTCGCACAGCACCACCAGCGGCGGCGGCCGCACCACCCGCCGCCGGCGCGACAGCTCCAGGATCTCGCCCCCGCGCCGGAGGCTGGTCCGCAGGGTCGCCGCCAGGTCGATCCTGGCGCCCCCCGCATCGGGCCGGAACCGCCGGGTCGGCCGGCGGTCCAGCGGCAGCGCCAGCCGCCGGATCGCCGCCTTCGCGTCGCCGATCTGCGCGGCGCTCATCTGCTCGAAATCCATCGACTGCAACTGTTCGCGGTCGCTGACCGTGAACGTCGCATCCAGCTCCGGCGGCCGCTCCTCCGCGGGCCGCGGCGCCCGGGGCTGCGCCATCGCCTCCGCCACCCGCCGGCTCCCGGGCGAGCCCTTCTGCTCCGCGGGAGGCTTTCCTTCGAGCATCGACAGCATCGCCGCCTGGTTCGCGGCCGCCGGGTCGCGCCAGAACAGGTCGAACGCCGCGTCGAACACCTCGGCCGCCTCGTGCCGCTGCACCATCAGCGCGCGCAACGCCGCGCGGACCTGGTCGCGGTCCTCGACCCCGATCACCTCCAGCGCCCGTGCCGAGGCGATCACGCTGTCGGGCCCCACGGGCAGGCCCGCCCGCCGCAGCAACCCGGCGAAATGCACCAGGTTCGGCGCCAGGCTCCCGGCCAAGGCCCGGGGCGGGATCAGCCGAACGCGCCCGGCTGCAGGCTGCCGACGCCCACGACCGTGATGCTGGTATTGTCCGAAAGCGTCAGCACCGTCCCGCCGCCTCCGGCCCGCGCCCCCGCCAACGCCGCGGCCGCCGCCCCCGGCGCATAGCCCTGCAGCACGATCCGATCGCCCGCGGACGCGTCGAAGTCCCCGATGACGACCCGCCCCGCCTGCCCCTGCCGGAACACGAACAGATCCGCGCCGCCCGCCCCGAACACCGTCGCCTGACCCGTCCCCGCGAAGATCACGTCCGACGCAGCGCCCCCGCCGATCACATCCGCGCCCGACCCGGCGAAGAACGTGTTCCCGCCCGACGCCGAAGCCCCCGTCAGCGTCTCGTTCCCGCTGCCCGCCACGATCAACTGCCCGGTCCCCTGCACGAACACGACATCCCCGTCGCCACCGCCGAAGATCGTGGCGGCACCCGTCCCGGACGCGATCACGTTCCGCCCGCCGCGGCCGCCGGACAGCACGCCGCCGCCCGCACCGCCGAAGATCGTCGCACTCCCGGCGCCGCCGACGACGGTGCTCGCCGCGGCGCCACCCACGAACGACAGCGCGCCCGACCCCGCGAACACGAGGTCCGACCCGCCGGCATTCACGCCCACCAGCGTCGTCCCCGACCCGGCGATCACCGTATCCTGCCCGGCCGACCCGATCGTCACCGAGCCCGAAGCCATCGAGATCAGGTTCCTACCCCCGCCGGCAAGGATCGAATCGTTGCCGCCCGACAACACCGTGTCGTTTCCGGCCCCGCCCACGATCGCGTTCCGCCCGGCGCCCGCCGCCAACAGGCACCCCGCGTCGTTGCCGGTCAGCGAATCGTCCCCTGCTCCCGTCGAGGCCGTCTGGATCGAAACGCCCGCCGCGATCGTGTACCCGCCGCGGATCCCCTGCACATAGCTGACCCGGCCACCGCCCCCGTCCTCGAACCGCAGCGTCGCCGGGCGCAGGTCGATCGTGGCATTCGCCGGGCCGTCATAGACCATGGCGTTGCTGCCGCCAGCGTCCCAGATGCACTCGTATCCCGTCCCGGTCGCGTTCTGGCCGACCAGCGTGTAGGTGTCGTTGCCTGTCCGATAGCTCGTGTTGGCCCCGTACTTCGCCTGCAGCACCGCGATGTCCAGCGCCATCGGCGTGCTCTCGTCGCCGAAGAGTTGCGTGGGCGGCGGCACGTCCTTCGGGCCGTCGGGCCAGCCGTCCCGATAGGACATCATCGTGTAGATGCCCTGGTTGAAGTTCAGATCGCCCGCCACGCGGGACCCCGTGACCCCCGGGAAGATGCTGGACCCGCCGCCCGTGTCGTGCGGATGCGCCAGCCCGAACCCGTGCCCCATCTCATGGATCAGCGTCGTGAACGCGTTCCCGCCGGACTCCAGCGTCCCGCCCGCCGCCGTCGACCAGCCGCGCGCCGCCGAGTTGTAGCCCTGGAGCCCCGAAACCCCGGTCGTCCCGGGCGCGAAGGCGAACCCCAGCAACTCTTCCGACTCGTCCGCCTGGTTCGGGATGGGCGCCTGGAAGAACCGCAGCGCCGCCTGCTCCGGCTTGTCCGCCAACGCGAAGGTGAGTTTCGTCACGTTGCTGAACAGCGTCAGCGCCGCCCCGAACCGCGACTGCTGGTACTCGTTGAACTCCGTCGTGACATACGACAGCGTCGGCGTCGTGACCGTCTGCCCCGACGGGTAGAAATACAGCCCGATCTCGGTGCCCGAGAGCCTCGTATCCCAGGCGATCCCCGTCAGCGGATCATAGGCGGCCTGCGGCACCAGTGGGGTCGTATCGTCCATCATATCGGATCCATCGCGAGTCGTTAAGCTGTTGCGATCGAATCACGCCCTGCGCGCCCCTGCAAGCTCGCCGGGCCAACCTTCCGGTTCCGCCGCCATGTCACGGCCCGCAGAACGCGTCCAGGAAGGCCGCGGCCTCGTCGGAGATGCCGATCAGCTTGTTCGTGGCCTGGCGATACAGCTTGAAGTTCAGCTCGCTGCCGGGTTGGCCGTCCGCCCAGCCGGTGAGGGGTTTCAACTCGCGGCGTCCCAGCGGGCGGATGGCCGGGGCGGCCGGGCGGACAACGACGCTGACGCGGGGAGTCTGGCGCGAAAGGCCGGGTTCGGGCGCAAGCCGGACGACGGAGGTCACGATCCCACGGCCGACGAGGCCTCGTCCCCCCTGGGTTTCGCTGTCGAACAGGTAGGCCGTGTCGCCTTGCGCGACATGCTTGCCCCCGTACATGGTCTTTTGCGCGGGGAACACGAGGCTGGGCGCCGTCGGGTCGGGGATCGGGGCCTTGATGGCGAAGGGCATGGGCGTCCCCTGGGCTTGTGTCGCAGGTTGATTCTGCCGAACTGCTCCGCACGACGGGGTCACGAAGGGGAGTGGGCGCGGTGGATGAACGGCTGATCGTGGCGCTGGACGTGCCGAGCGTCGAGGAGGCGCGGGCGTTGGTGGCCCGGCTGGGTGACGACGTCCGCTTCTACAAGGTGGGAATGTGGCTGTTCTTCACGCCGGGGGTGGAGGGTTTCATCGATTCGCTCGTCGCCGCCGGCAAGCGCGTGTTCCTGGACTACAAGATGTACGACATTCCGGAGACGGTGCATCGGGGCGTGCAGGCGGTCGCGGCGCGTGGCGTTCGGATCGTGACGGTGCACGGGGACCCGGAGATCGTCGCCGCCGCGGTGGCGGGTGCGGCCGGGACGGAGACGATGGTGTTCGCGATCTCGGTCCTGACAAGCCAGGACGACGCGTCGGTGCGGGCGATGGGGTACGATCGGACGGTGGCGGAGCTGGTGGCGCTGCGGGCCGCCGCGGCGGGCCGTGCCGGGGCGCATGGCCTGATCGCGAGTGCGGCGGACGACCTGGCGGGATTGCGGGCGGCAGGCGGGGGACGGCTGCTGATCGCGACGCCGGGCATCCGCATGCCCGGGGATGCGGCGGGGGACCAGAAGCGGGTGGCAACCCCGGGGGCGGCGATAGCCCGGGGGGCGGATTACCTGGTCGTGGGCCGACCCATCACCCGCGCGGACGACCCTGGGGCGGCGGCCCGGGCGGTGCTTGTGGATATGGCCCGGGGCCCCGGTGGCGCCCCGCCCAGCGCGGGATGACGGGCTGGGCCGCATCGCGCGCCGCGCCCGGTGGCCGCGATCAGGGCCGGGAGGGGAATTCCCCGGCGATGGCGATGCACGGGTTCAGGGCGAGGTAGGGCATACGGTTCTCGTGCGCCTGCCCCCCGCCGGCGCTCGCGACCGTCGTTGCCGCCATCGGCGACAAGTTTCCCGTGCCGTACATGTCGATCGGGCCCGGGTTTCCGACCGTGGACAGCAGATTGCCGGCCGGGGACGGGACGGCCGGCGCCGGGGGATTGCTCACCGCGCCCACCGGATGGGTGTGGGCGGGGATCTGCTGGAGCGTGAGCGCAACGCCCTCGTTCCCCCCCTTCTGCCCGAGGTCGTAGTTGGACAGGTTGCGGCCCAGCCCCTGCCCCACCGGCAGCCGCCCGCGCAGATCCGGCAGCCCGAACGTCGTCCTCCCGTCCCCGCCATAGGTCGTGCCCAGCAGCGAGAACAACGCCTGGTTCGCCGTGATGGACAGCAGCTGCCCGGCGCACGGCAGCCATCCCTTCGGCACCATCCCGAAGGCGAAGAACTCGATCTCGCCGAGTATGGCCTCAATCATGGTCGACCTCCGATGATGTCACGGGCGCTGCGGAAAGACGCCATCCAGCGCGATGATGTAGCGCAGGGCCAGGTACGGCTGCACGTTGGCGTGCGTGGCGTTGCCGCCGGCGGCGGACGCGGCGGCCGCCGCCAGCCGGGTCGTTTCCGGGGGGGGCGCATACATCTTGCCCGTGGCGCCCCGGCCGCCGGGGAGCGTGGAGAAGCTGTTGCCGGCCGCCGTGCCGGACCCCTGGCCGGTCCCGGGCACCGGGCTCGCGTTCATGCCGTGGCCATGGACAGGCAGGGCATCGGCGCGGATGGCGATCGCCTCGACACCCGTCTGGTCGCCCGGGGCATAGGTCGACCCACCCTGGCGCGTGCCGGGGCCGACGAGCACCCGGCCCCGAAGGTCCGGCAGGGCGAAGTTGGTCGTGCCGTCGCCCCCGAAGGTGGTGCCCAGCAAGGAGTAGACGGCCGAGTACCGTCGGATGGACAGCAACTGGCCGTTGCAATCCGCCCAGCCCTTCGGCGCGAACGCCAGTCCGCAAAGCATGATCTGGCCGATGAACGGGTCCATGGCGCGACGTCCTTCTATGGAACCTGGCGGAGAACCACGGCCATCAACCCGGCGAAGGGAATTGGCCGCGGGTGGCGATGATATAGGTGATGCAGAGCAGCGGCTGGCGGTTCTCGTGCGGCTGTCCCCCGCCTTGCGACGGCAGCAACGCGCCCGGCGCCATCGGGATGGACGCGGCGGCGGTGGAATAGGGGATGTCGCCCTGACCGCTGGCCGCGGCGAGCAACTGGTCGCCGGGCACGCTCGCGGTTCCCTTGTTTAGGGAGGCCATCATCGTGTGCGTGTGGGCCGGAAGATGGGCGCCCGCCAGCGTCACCCCTTCGGCGCCCCCGGTTTGTCCCAATGCGTAGCTGGACAGCGTCGGACCGGCGCCCTCGCCCAGCGCCGCAACGCCCATGAGGTTCGGAAGCGCGAAGTTCGTGGAACCGTTCCCGCCATAGGTCGTGCCGATGAGGGCGAAGAGCGTGTCGTATTCGGCGATATCGAGCAGCCTGCCGTCGCACGGCAGCCAGCCGACCGGAGCGAAGTTGAAGCCGACGGGCACGACCTGCCCGATATACGGATCACTCATATCGCCTCCCCATGCCGTCACGTATCAATGCCGGATGCGAAATGTTAAATATACGATAGCGTGATCGCACGCAACTCGGTAAGTCAGGTTTACGGAGCCGGGATCGGAACAAACGATCGCGTCCGGAGACGAGGGGCAAGGCCGTGGCGCAGACCGGAACCATCTTCTTTCTGAAGAACAACCCCTACAACCCCTCGTCTCCCACGACCCCCGCCAACAACAACAACCAGGGCGTGAACAAGGACACCGTGGACCGGGGGACCGAGCTCAGCAGCACGTTGCTGATCACCGGCGCCAATCCCTCGTTCGGCTTCGTCACCCATTACGCGGCGCTCACGATCGACCCCAGCGCCCAATCCTACTACTTCGTGGATGAAGACGGCGTCACCAGCATCAGCAACGGCCAGCCGACCGGGACCGGCAATCCGTCGATCCGCTTCGGCAGCACAGTCACCGGGGTCGTCAATTCCACGATCCTCTACGCCGCGCCCTCGCCGGGCGCCGCCGCCTACGATTACGGCGTCATCAACGACCTGGCCGTCGATCAGGTCAACAAGCGCGTCTACTTCACCCAGGCCTACGCCATCGGCGGCACGAACAACATCACCGGCAACCGCATCGGCACGCCCAACAAGTCGTTGAGCGGCCTGTTCTACGTGAACGAGGCGGGCGGCGCCGCCGTCCGGGTGTCCCTCGCGAACACGCTGTCCAGCCCCGACGTCGTGGCGCTCGACCTCGCCGACAACATCGCCTTCGTGTCGGACGTGACGGGCGTGGCGCTGGATGGCGGCACGGCGACGGCGGTGAACAACCTGAGCGTGGTGAACCTCACCACCGGGGCTGTGCAGATCCTGTTCTCCTACCCCTTCCACGCCGACGGCAATTTCGGGTCCGACTATTACGGCGGCAACGTGCTGGACGGGCTCGCCGTCGATCCGGTGACCCGCACCCTGTACTACACGACGAATAACATCTTCAACAATCTGGCCACCGACAACTACGGCGATACGCAGCACGGGATCTACAAGGTCGGGTTCTCCATCAGCAACGGTACAGTCACGCTGGGCACGACGACCACGCTGTATTCAGGCTCCAACGCGGGCGACCCAGCGCGCATCGAGATCGATACCCAGAACGGCGTCTTCTACGTCATCGGGAACACGCAGAAGTACGATGCCGGCATCCTGTCGGTCGGCCCCTATGACGAGGCCATCTACCAGGGCAGCCTGACGGCCACCAACACGACGCCGCTGACCCGGGTCACGCCCAATTCCGAGACGACGGGGACACACACCAGCGACGCGTCGGACCCGCACGGCGCGTATTTCGGCAACTACTTCGAGGGCAGCCTGTTCGACGCCGGCGGGATCGGGTTCGACGTGGTGCCGCTCGTCGTTGCGGGCAGCGCCATCAACTACGTGTCCGGCGCCGGCGCGACGGTGGCCGACGCCGGACTTCTGACGAGCTCGTCGACGTCGGTGAACTACATCAACGGGACCGTCGTGATCACCGGGGCCAAGACGGGCGACGTGCTGGCCGCCACGGTCACGGGCACCAGCATCAGCGTGAACTTCAGCGGCTCGACGCTTTCGCTCAGCGGGCTGGACACGACGGCGCACTACCAGCAGGTGCTGCAATCCGTGACGTTCCGGAACACGACGTCGGACCCGACGGGCGCCGGAAGCTCGATCAGCCGCACGCTGACCTATTCCGTGTTCGACGGCATCAACACGGGCAGCGGCACCAGCACCGTCGCGATCCAGACGGCGCCGGTGTTGAGCGCTGGGACGCCGTCGGTCAGCTTCACCGGTGGCGGATCCGCGGTCGCGGTCGATACCGTGCTGACCGCGCTCGACTACACATCGACCAACCTGACCGGCGCCACGATCAGCATCACGTCGGGCTTCGTGTCCGGCGACACGCTGGGCTTCACCACGCAGAACGGCATCGCAGGGTCATACAACGTCACGGGCGTGCTGACGCTGACCGGGTCCGCGACCGTCCTGCAGTATCAGACGGCGATCCGGAGCGTGACGTTCAGCTTCTCGCCGGGCAACGGCAACCCGACGGCGGGCGGCAGCACGAGCCGGACGCTGACGTACACCGCCACCGACGGGGCGCTGACGAGCACCGGCGTCACCAGCAGCATCACCGTGGTGCACGCACCGCCCACGATGTCGGCCGGCGCGTCCAACGCGGTGACGTTCACGCGGGGCAGCGGGACGCCGGTGGTGACGGATTCGACGGCGACCGTGACGGCGCCGGACAGCGGCGGGACGATCGCTTCGGCGACGGTGTCCATCTCCACCGGGTTCATCGCGGGCGACACGTTGGCCGCGACCGCCGCCAACGGCATCGCCGTCGCCTATAACGGCACCACCGGGCTGCTCTCGCTGACCGGCACGGCCACGGCGGCGCAGTATCAGGGCGTGCTGGACGGCGTGACGTTCAGCACGGGAAACGCGGTGGCCACGGGCACCCGCACGCTGAGCTACGTCGTGAACGACGGCACGGCCAACAGCACGGCGGTGACGAGCACCGTCAGCGTCGTCGTGCCCACGCCGAGCCTGGGTGGAACCACCGCGAACCAGGCCGTGGGGGACAATGCGACGATCACGCCGTTCGCGAGCGTCACATTCGCGGACACGGCGGGAGAGACCGAGACGGCGACGCTGACCGTGAAGGCGGGCGCCACCGCGTCGGACGCGAACGGGACGCTGTCTGGCGCCGGGCTGTCGAAGACGGGGACGGGCACGTATACGCTGAGCACGGCCAGCCCGGCGGCCCTGCAATCGGCGCTGCGGGCGCTGGTGTTCACGCCGACGGCGAACGAGGTGGCGCCGGGTTCGACGGTGACGACGGGGTTCACGATCGCGGTGACCGATGCGGGCGGTGGCAGCACCAGCAACGCCGTAACGACAGTCGTCGCGACGTCGGTCAACGACGCGCCGGCCATTGGCGGAACGGCCGCCGGGCAGGTGGTGAACGACGATTCGACGATCACCCCGTTCTCGGGCGTGACCGTCGGGGACCCCGACGTGGGTGCGTCCGAGGCGGTGACGATCACGGTGAAGGCGGGTGCCACCGCGAGCGACGCCAACGGGCTGCTGAGCGGGAGCGGGCTGAGCAAGACGGGCACGGGGACCTATACGCTCACGGCGGGCACGCCGTCGGCGGTCGCGACGGCGCTGCGGGCGCTGGTGTTCACGCCCACCGCGCAACAGGTGGCGCAGGGATCGACGGTGACGACCGGGTTCACGCTGGCCGTCAACGACGGCATCACGACGACGAGCAACACGGCGACGACGGTCGTGGCGACCGCCGTGGCCTGCTATTGCCGGGGAACGCTGATCCTGACGGATCGTGGGGAGGTCGCTGTGGAGGCGCTCCGTATCGGCGACGGCCTGGTCACCCATGCGGGGGCGGTGCGGGCGATCCGGTGGATCGGGACCCGCAGCTATCTCGGGCGGTTTGCGGCAGAGAACCGGGCGGTGCTGCCGGTGCTGTTCCGTGCCGGGTCGTTGGCGGACACGGTGCCGCGGCGGGACCTGATGGTGTCCCCGCGGCACGCGATGTTCCTGGACGGCATGCTCATCCCGGCCGAGGCGCTGGTGAACGGCACCAGCATCGCGCAAATGGAGGGGATGGAGCGCGTCGACTACTACCACCTGGAACTCGACAGCCACGACGTGATCTGGGCGGAAGGGGCCGCGTCCGAGACGTTCATCGACGACGACAGCCGCGGGCTGTTCCAGAACGCGCACGAGCACCGCCGCCTGTTCCCGGACGCGGCGCACGGCCCTGCCCGTTTCTGCGCCCCGGTGACGGAGGACGGCCCGGCGCTGGAGGTGGTCCGTGCCCGGCTGGCCGAGCGGGCAGCGGCGGGCGGCGGCTCGATGACGGTCGCGATCGAGGCGAATGGCGTGGTCCGGGCGGCGATCCCGGCTGGGGTTCTGGCGGTGCGGCTCGTCTCGGCGGCGGCGACGTCCGGGCTGGATGTGCGGCGGCTGGGCGCGCTGGTGACGGGGGTTTCCGTGGACGGGGCCTCGGTGGCGATGGACGATCCGCGGCTGGCCCGGGGGTTCCATGCGGTCGAGCGGCATGGCGGGCACGCGGTTCGGTGGACGGACGGCAGCGCGGTGCTGTCGCTGCCCGGCGGCGGCGCCGAGCGGCGGTTGGAGATCACGGTGGCGCGGTTGGCGGCCTGACCCCGGTCGCTAGTGGGCGCCCTCGAGGTAGGCGGCGCGGATTTCGGGGCGGGCCAGCAGTTCGGCGCCGGGGCCGGCCATGGTGATGCGGCCGTTCACCAGCACGTAGCCGCGATGCGCGAGCCGCAGGGCCTGGTAGGCGTTCTGTTCCACCAGCAGCACGGTGAGGCCGGTGTCGCGGTTGAGCTGTCGGATGGCGCCGAAGATGCTGCGGACGACGAGCGGGGCAAGCCCCAGGCTGGGCTCGTCAAGCAGCAGCAGGCGGGGCCGGCTCATCAGCGCGCGACCGATGGCGAGCATCTGCTGTTCGCCGCCCGACAGCGTCCCGCCCCGCTGCTGCAGGCGTTCCTTGAGGCGGGGAAAGAGCGTGAAGACGAGGTCGCGGGTCGCCTCGTAGTCCTTCATGCCGACGACCTGGGCGCCCATCAGCAGGTTCTCGTGGACGGACATGCGGGCGAAGATGCGGCGGCCCTCGGGCGACTGGGCGACGCCCATGTGCATGATCTCGTGCGTGGGGCGGGCGGTGATGTCGGTGCCGTCGAGGATGATGGCGCCGTCGCGGGCGCGCGGGTTGCCGCAGATGGTCATCATGAGCGTCGATTTGCCGGCCCCGTTGGCGCCGATGAGGGTGACGATCTCACCGGGATCGACGTGGAGATCGACGCCCTTCAGGGCCTGGATGGCGCCGTAATAGGCGGTGACGCCGGTAAGGGAGAGGAGCGGGGTCATGCTGCGGCGGTCGCGACAGGCGCGTGGGGATCGGTGGCGATGCCGGGGGCATCGGTATCGTCCTCGTCGCCCTCGCCCAGGTAGGCGGCGATGACGGCGGGGTCGTTGCGGACCTGGTCGGGGGTGCCGTCGGCGATCTTCTTGCCGTGATCGAGCACGACGATGTGGTCGCTGATGCGCATGACGACGCCCATGTCGTGCTCGATCAGCAGGATGCTGCAGCCGTCGGCCTGGATGGATTTCAGCAGCGTGGCGAGGGCGCCGCTTTCGGCCGGGTTGAGGCCGGCGGCAGGTTCGTCGAGGCAGAGGAGGACGGGGTCGATGCACATGGCTCGGGCGATTTCGAGCCTGCGCTGGTCGCCGTACGGGAGGGCCCCGGCCGGGTCGTCGGCGCGCGGCAAAAGGCCGATGCGGTCGAGCCAATGGCGGGCGCGCTCCATGGCCGCGTGCTCGGCCCGGTGATGGCCGCCGAGGCCGAACACGGCGAGCAGCCCGTCCCAGACGTGGGGCATGAGGGCGTTGTGCTGGGCGACGAGGAGGTTTTCCAGCACGGTCATGCCGGCGAACAGGCGGATGTTCTGGAAGGTCCGGGCGACGCGGGCGCGGCGGGCGATGCGGTGGCCCGGCAGGGTTTGCAGGGCATAGGCGGCGCCGTCCGCGTGGGTGAGGCGGATGTCGCCGGAGGTGGGGCGGTAGAACCCGGTGATGCAGTTGAACACGGTCGTCTTGCCGGCGCCGTTGGGGCCGATGACGGAGGTGATGTCGCCCTGGCGCGCGACGAAATCCAACGCGTTGACGGCGGTGAGGCCGCCGAACCGCATGGTGAGGGCGGAGACGGCGAGGAGGTCGCTACCCACGGCCTTCGGCCACCATGTCGGCTGCGATCTGCTTGCGGCGGCCGAACGCCACGCTGGGGGTTCGCCCGGACACCAGGCCCCGGGGGCGAAGCACCATCACGAGCACCAGCGCCGAGCCGAAGATGAGCATGCGGTATTCCTGCAGGTCGCGGAACAGCTCGCCGCCGCCGATCATGACGATGGCGGCCAGCGCGGTGCCCAGTTGCGAGCCGAGGCCGCCGAGGACGACGATCGCAAGGACGATGGCGCTCTCGATGAAGGTGAAGCTCTCGGGGGAGATGAAGGCGTTGCGGGTGGCGAAGAACGCCCCGGCGAAGCCCCCGAACGTCGCGCCGATGGCAAACGCCGTGAGCTTCGTGACGGTGACGTTGATGCCCAGGCTGCGGCAGGCGATCTCGTCCTCGCGCAGCGCCTCCCAGGCGCGCCCCAGCGCGACCCGGCGCAGCCGCAGCGTGACCCAGTTGGTGAGCAGGGCGAGCCCGAGGATGACGTAGTAGAGGAACGCGACCCGGTAGGACGGCGAAGGCTCGATCCCGAAGAAATGGGCGAAGGTGCCGGGCTCGTCGGAGTTGTTGAAGGTGAGGCCGAACAGCGTGGGGCGTGGGATGCCGCTGATGCCGTTGGGGCCACCGGTGATGTCGACGGCGTTGAGCAGGATGACGCGGATGATCTCCCCGAACGCCAAGGTGACGATGGCCAGGTAGTCGCCGCGGAGGCGAAGGACGGGGAAACCGAGAAGCACGCCCCACAACCCGGCAAACAGCCCGGCCAGCGGCAGGCACGTCCAGAAGCCGAGCCCGAAGGTCTGCGCGAGCAGCGCGTAGGAATACGCCCCGACCGCGTAGAAGGCGACGTACCCGAGGTCGAGCAGCCCGGCGAGGCCGACGACGATGTTGAGGCCCCAGCCAAGCATGACATAGGTCATAACGAGGATGCCGAGGTCCATCTCGTATCGCCCGGCGACGAGCGGCAGCAGGACCGCGGCGGCCAGCAGCGCAGGCGCCGCGTAGCGGCCGGTGCGGGCAGCAGCCGTGGCGAGGCCCGGGCCGGCCGTGGGGCGGCGGCCCCGCATCGAGAGGATGGCGAGCCGGCCGGCGAAGACCAGGAACACGGCCAGCGCCAGCATCGCCGGGCGCGGCACGAGTTCGAGCGGACCGTTGAAGGATTCGGTCTTGAGCCCGATCATGGGCCCGAACAGGCCGAGGGCGACGAGGGCGGAGATGCCGGCGTCCCGCAGCGGCGTCATACCTTTTCGACGTCCGAACGGCCCAGCAGACCGGTGGGCATGAAGATCAGCACGGCGACGAGGATGCCGAAGGCCGCGACGTCCTTGTACTGGGCGCTGAAATAGGCGGACCAGAACGTCTCGATCAGGCCGATGGCGAGGCCGCCGAGCACCGCGCCGGGCAACGAGCCGATGCCGCCGAGGACGGCGGCCGTGAAGGCCTTCACCCCAGCGAGGAAGCCGATGAAGAAGTCGATGACGCCGTAATACAGCAGGAACATGAACCCGGCGACCGCCGCCAGCGCCGCGCCGATGACGAAGGTCAGGCTGATGGTCCGGTCGGTGTCGATGCCGAGCAGCCCGGCCATCTTGAGGTCCTGCTCGCACGCGCGCATCGAGCGGCCGAGCGGTGTCGCGGCAACGAGCCAGGTGAACACGCCGAGCACGATCAGGGTCGTCGCGACGATGATCATGGACATCCAGGAAAGCTGCACGGCAAAGCCGTCATCGGCGAGGAAGGTGAGGCCACCCGAGATGACGGGGACGATGGGCTTGGCGCGGGCGCCCTGGCTGACCTGCGCGAAGTTCTGCAGCACGATCGACATGCCGATGGCGGAGATGAGCGGCGCCAGGCGGAAGCTGCCGCGAAGCGGGCGGTAGGCGACGCGCTCGACGGTCCACCCGTACAGGGCGGCGATCCCGGCGGCCATCAGCAAGGTGAGGGCGAGGGCGAGGGGAACGGAGGTCACCCCGATGGCCGACAGGCCGAGAAGGGCGATGAGCGACAGGAAGGCGCCGATCATGAAGACGTCGCCATGGGCGAAGTTGATCATGCCGATGATGCCGTAGACCATGGTGTATCCGACGGCGACGAGGCCGTAGATCATGCCGAGGGTGACGCCGTTGATGAGCTGCTGGAGGGCGTAGGCCAAGCGTGGTTCCCGTTTGGAGTGCGAAGGTATGAGGACCCAAGCAGGAAACACAGCGCAGGGGTGTGGCGCAAGCATGCAATGTGGCGGTGAATGCGGGGTTTGCATGGGGTGCGCGGGCTGCTATACGGCCGCCTCCCGAGTGGTGCGGGTGCTTAGCTCAGGTGGTAGAGCAGCTGACTCTTAATCAGCGGGTCGTTGGTTCGAGCCCAACAGCACCCACCATCGTGGACCCCGCGTGTCACCGGGCCAGCGTGCTGGTCCGGACCTGGAAATCGACGAGCTTGCAGGAACCGAACGTCGTGCAGAGCGCGACGTCCGTCGCGTCGCGGCCGCGCGCCACCAGGATACGACCGATCCGGGGTGTGTTCTGCCGGGGATCGAAGGTGTGCCAGGTCCCGTCCAGGAACGCCTCGAACCAGGCGCTGAAGTCCATCGGCTCGTTGGACGGCGGAACCCCGATGTCCCCTAGGTAGCCGGTGCAGTAGCGGGCCGGGATGTTCATGCAGCGGCAGAATGCGACGGCCAGGTGGACGAAGTCGCGGCAGACGCCGTGCCGCTGCTGATGCGCGGACCACGCCGTGCGGGTGGGATCGGCGTTCTCGTAGCCGAAGGTCAGCCGGTCATGGGTGTAGTCGCAGATCGCCTGGACGCGGGCCCATCCTGGCTGGGTGTCGCCGAACAGGCTCCAGGCCGTGTCGGAGAGGCGGTCCGTGTCGCAGTACCGGCTGCCGAGCAGGTAGACGAGCACGCCGGACGGCAGCGACTCGACCGGAACCTGCGCTGCATCCGGGACGACCGGGTCGGGTTGGCCGGTGTCGGCCACGACGAAGTCGGCGGACATGGCCGTCACGCCTTCGGGGAGGATGACCCGGGTGCAGGTGTTGCCGAAGCTGTCCCGATAGCGCTCGGCGGCGACGGGGGGCTGGAAGACGGGCCCGGCATGCCCCTGGACGTCGGGCGCGCGGTCGGGGTGGACGTCCAGCATCAGCAGCATCGGCGTGGGGCGGGGACAGTCGTAGCTGATGTCGAAACCGGCCCGGATCAGCATGCCGCGGCCGCCCCGGCGACCGGCTGTTCCAGCGCAGGCGCCGTTTCGGTGACGCTCACCTCGACGTTCATGCCCAGGTTGTCGGCCGGGAACCCGGTGTAGGTCCCGTACAGCGGCAGCGCCTGGTGGGGATCGCGCGCCACCGCCACGCGGATCAGCTCCCGGTTCCCGATCAGCGCGTTCGTCGGGTCGAACTCCAGCCAGCCCGCGCCCGGCAGGTAGATCCGCGCCCAGGCATGCGTCGACCCCCCGCCCGAGTAGGCGTGGCGCCCGCTCAACGGGCTGTAGATGTAGCCCGAGACGAACCGGGCGGCGAGGCCGAGGGAGCGCGCGGCCTCCATCATCAGCACGGCGAAGTCGCGGCACGTCCCGCTGCCCAACGCCAGGGTCTCCCGGGCGGATTGGATGCCGCGCTCGTGCCGCGGGATGTAGGTCAGCTGCTCCTTGATGGCATAGGTCATGGCGACCAGCATATCGACCGTGTCGGTGCGGCCCTTCTTCGACAGGAAGCGGGCCGCCCACCGGTCGATCGTCCGGTCGGGGTCGGGATAGTGGCGCTCGATGGAGCGCGCGAGGTCCGGCATCTCGTCCATCGAGTAGGTGAAGGGGTAGGTCGCGGCGTAGTCCTCGACATCGAACTCGAGCGAGCGGACCGAGGAGCGGTCGAGGCGGGAGACGCTTTCGAACCGCAGCTCCGTCGCCCGTCCGCGGAACCGCGCCACCGCGACGCTGTTGCCGAACACGTCGTGCGCCCATCGCACGCGTTCGGGCACCGGGGTGATGACGAGCGAGGTGTCGAGCAGCCGCTGGTCATGCCCCTCCCGCGGGCGGAGCATCATGCGGTGTTCCCCGAACGCGACGGGCTGCCTGTAGCGGTAGGTCGTCACGTGGCGGACGGTCAGGATGGACATTGGTCGCGTCTCTGCGTGCGGCGGCAATGCCGGGGTCTGTGCAAGCGGCGTGTCTCCGGCAAGGGCCTGGCGTGCGGATATTGGGTATACAACGTTATCTCAACCAGCCTAACAACAGCCTGTCACCGAAGTGCGGCTCAGTCGGGCGGCTGTCGATGTGCGGTGCCGATCGTGGCGCGCGCGGCCCGGCAGGGAGGCCGGACCGGTTCGGCAGACCGAGGGCGAGCCGCGATCCGGGTTTCTCTCTCTCGAAGCGATAGGCGTTCCATGTTGATCCGAGCTGGCTACAACCTGAAATACGAGTGCCCGCAACCGGTGCCGATGATCCTGATGCTCAGCGTGCATCCGTCCGACGAGGGCCGGATGACCACGCCGCAGCACATCACGTTCGACCCGGCGGTCGCCGCCCGGTCCTACCTCGACGGTTTCGGCAACATCTGCCACCGCATCACCGCGCCGGCCGGGCCGTTCACCATCTCGACCCTGTTCGACTACGAGGACAGCGGCTTGCCCGACCCGGTCGTGCCCGAAGCCCAGCAGATCGCGATCGAGGACCTGCCCGACGACGCCCTCGTCTACATCCTGGCCAGCCGCTTCTGCGAGACCGAGCTGCTGCAGGACGAGGCGTGGGAGCATTGCAGCTCGGCCCCCGCCGGATGGGCCCGCGTGCAGGCCGTCTGCGACTTCGTGCACCAGCGCATCACCTTCGGCTACGAGTTCGCCCGCCCCAGCAAGACGGCCCGCAACGGCTACGACGAGCGCCAGGGCGTGTGCCGCGATTTCGCGCACCTCGCGGTGACGCTGTGCCGCTGCCTGAACATTCCCGCCCGCTACTGCACGGGCTACCTCGGCGACATCCGCCTGCCCCCGGCCGACGCGCCGATGGACTTCTCGGCGTGGTTCGAGGTGTTCCTGAAGGGGCCCGACGGGCCGCGGTGGTATACGTTCGACGCACGGTTCAACACGCCGCGCATCGGCCGCCTGGTCATGGCGCGCGGGCGGGACGCGAGCGACGTCGCCCTGGTGACCAGCTTCGGCACGACGCGCGGGTTCGCGAACTTCGAGGTGATCACCTACGAGCTGGAGTGATCCGCGCGCCCGCATGAGCGGCACCGCCCCTCCCCGGTCCGTCCGTGACCGGCTGGGCGCGCTGCGCAACCTGCCGCCCTTCCTCGTCCTCATCTGGCGCACCAGCCCCGGCGTCGCGGGCGCCATGATCGGGTTGCGGCTCGTCCGCGCCCTGCTGCCCATCGCGACGCTGTTCGTGGGCAAGCTGATCGTCGACGAGGTCGTGCTGCTCGGGCGCATGCCGGACCCCCCGGCCGGGGCGCCGGCCTGGCTCGCGAGCGGGCTGCTGACCCGGCTCGGCCTGCTGCTGGGAGCGGAACTGCTGCTGGCGCTGGCCGCGGACGCGCTGGGCCGGGCGGTCTCGCTGCTCAGCCAGTTGCTCGCGGACCAGTTCAGCACGGACACCAGCCTGCTGCTGATGCGGCAGACGGCGGCGCTGGACCTGGCCGAGCTGGAGGACAGCGAGACGCAGGACCGGCTCGAACGTGCGCGGCGGCAGGCCAGCGGGCGCACCGGCCTGATCGGCACCGTGTTCGGCCAGGTGCAGGACCTCGTGACCTTGCTCAGCTTCGTCGTGGGCATCGCGGCCTATGCGCCGTGGCTGATCCTGCTGCTGGCCGCCGGCCTGGTGCCCGCATTCCTGGGCGAGGCGCATTTCAACGCGCTGGAATACACGCTCAGCTTCAAGCGGACGGCGGAGCGGCGGGAGCTGGACTACCTGCGCCAGGTGGGCGCCAGCACGGAGACGGCGAAGGAAGGCAAGCTGTTCGGCCTGCACGGGTTCCTGATGGACCGCTACCGGACCCTCTCGGAGGTGATGCGGCGGGAGAACCAGGCCTTCGCGGTGCGCCGGGCCGGGTGGGGTGCGGGGCTGGCGGCGCTGGGGACGGTCGCGTACTACGCGGCCTATGCCTACCTCGCATGGCGGGTCGTCGCCGGCGGGTTGTCGATCGGCGACCTCACGTTCCTGGTCGCGTCCTTCCTGCGGTTGCGCGCGCTGCTGGAGGGCGTGCTGGGCGGGTTGTCGACGCTGGCCGGGCAGGCGCTGTATCTGCAGGATCTGTTCTCGTTCATGCGGATGACCCCGTCGATCGTCTCGCCGCCCGGGGCGCGTCCTGTTCCGGCCCGGCTGCGGACCGGGATCGTGTTCGAGGATGTCGGGTTCCGCTACCCGGGCACGCCGGGCTGGGCGGTGCGCCACCTGGACTTCACGCTGGCGGCCGGCGAGGTGCTGGCGCTGGTGGGCGAGAACGGGGCGGGCAAGACCACCATCGTCAAGCTCCTGACCCGGCTCTATGACCCGCATGAGGGGCGCATCCTGCTCGACGGCCACGACCTGCGCGAGTACGACGTGACGGCACTCCGGGCGGCGGTGGGCGCGATCTTCCAGGACTTCGTGCGCTATGACCTGACGGCGGCGAACAACATCGCGATCGGCCGCATCGACGCGCGCGACGACCGGCCGAGGATCGAGGCGGCGGCCGGCCGGGGCCTCGCGGACCAGGTGGTGCGGCGCTTGTCGGCCGGGTACGACCAGCTGATCGGGCGCAGGTTCCGCGGTGGCGTCGACCTTTCGGGCGGCGAGTGGCAGAAGATCGCGATCGCGCGGGCCTACATGCGGGACGCGGCGGTGCTGGTGCTGGACGAGCCTACGGCGGCGCTCGACGCGAAGTCGGAATACGAGGTGTTCCAGCGGTTCAAGGCATTGAGCACCGGGCGGACGGCGATGCTGATCTCGCACCGCTTCTCCAGCGTCCGGATGGCGGACCGCATCCTGGTGCTGGCGGACGGGCGGGTGGAGGCGAGCGGAACCCACGAGGCGCTGCTGGCGGCCGGCGGGCGGTATGCGGAGTTGTTCGAGCTGCAGGCGGCGGGGTACCGGTAGCGGTCAATCGGCCTCGGGCGTGAGGTTGACGATCTGCTCGGCGGCCCGGCGATGCACCTCGGCCTCGCGTTCCAGGTTCTTCGGGAAGCGCGTGCGGGTGGACTGGATCATCGCCTGCTTGGCCTGCGCCTCGTGCCAATAGCGGGCAGCGTCGATGGCGGCGGCCCAGCCGCGCATGAACTCCGCCCCGTGTGCCGGGTCTTTCGCCACGAATGCCTCCTGCGGTGGTCGTTGCCCATGTCTCGTCGAACTCCAGGCTCGACACAACGGGCCATGCGCGGGAGGCTCGGGGCCGACGCAGCAGGAGCATCACGCGTGGAGCAGTCCGACCTTTCCGCCCGCGCCGTCTACGCGGCCCTGAAGGCGGCGCCGCCCCGCCGCCGGTTCGGCTTCGGCGCGCGGGCGGCGCTGCTGAACGTCGACGTGCAACACGCCTACACACGGCCGGCGGAGTTCCCGACGGCCTACGAGACGGACCCCCGCCAGGTGGAGTACATCGACCGGCTGGCGGCGCTGTTCCGGGCGAAGGGGCTGCCGGTGGTGTGGACCTACGTCGCCTATTCCGAAACCGGCGACGATTGCGGCGTCTGGGGGACGCGGTCGGACGGCCCGGACGCGCTGCAGAACATCAAGGAAGGCTCGCGGCGATCGCAGTTGGATGACCGCCTGACGATCGACCGCGCCCGGGACACGATCCTGAACAAGCGGATGGCGTCGGCGTTCCACGAGACGCATCTGTCGTCGCTGCTGCGCTTCCATCGCATCGACACGCTGGTCATCACGGGCGGATCGACGTCCGGCTGCGTGCGGGCGAGCGCCGTCGACAGTCTTTCGCACGGCTTCCGCACGATCGTGCCGGAGGAGACGACGGCGGACCGGCACGAAAGCCCGCATTTCGCGAATCTTTACGACATGGCGGTGAAATACGCCGACGTCGTGGGTGTCGCGGAGGTGTTCGCACATCTGGAGGGGCTGGGTTGAGGCGGAGTTCGGTCAGGCCCCCTTCAGCACCGCGATGCCGGCGACGATCATCGCGATGCCGGCCAGCGTGGCCGGGTTGAGATCCTCGCCGAAGACGAACACGCCGGCCAGGACCGTCCCGACGGCGCCGATGCCGGTCCAGATCGCATAGGCGGGGCCGATCGGCAGGACCTGCAAGGCGCGGCCCAGCAGCAGGACGAAACCGGCGAGCAGCGCCAGGGACAAGACCGTCCAGCCCGGCCGGGTGTAGCCGGCCGCCTGCTTCATCGCGATCGCCCAGAACACGTCCAGCACCCCGGCGACGCCCAGCGCCGCCCAGGCGAGCGGGATGCTCACGCCGCCCTCGGGGGCGCCAGACGCAGCAGATGGGCGCCGTGCCGGACGAGGAAGGCGTGCAGGCGATCGAGGTAGTCGGGCGCGACGGCGGCCTGGACGCTGGGCCGGGCGGACAGGGCGGCGCGCCAGGCGCCGAGCTTGGGCAAGCCGGCGAGGATGCGGTGATCGGCCAGCCGGTCGAACAGGTCGAAGTAGCGGAAGACCGGCGCGAACACCGCGTCGACGCCGCCGAAGCGGGCGCCCGCGAAGAAGGGGCCGGGGGAGAGGGCGGCCTCGATCCGGGCGAACTTCGCCCGCAGGGCGGCCCGTTTCGCGTCGAAGGCGGCCGGGTCGGGCGTCGTTTCGACGGCGTAGATGTCGGCGAGGATGGCGGAGCCGAACTCCATCCAGGCGCGTTCCTGCGCGCGGGCCAGGGGGTCGACGGGATGGAGGGCGGGGCCGGGCTGGGTTTCCTCGATGTATTCGAGGATGACCGTGCTTTCGAACAGCACGGTCTCGCCGCCGTCCGGGCCGGGGACGCGCAGCAGCGGGACCTTGCCGAGTGGAGAGAGTGCGAGGAACCAGTCCGGCTTTGCAGCCAGGTCGATGGTGACCCGGTCGAAGGGCACGTCCTTTTCGGCCAGGGCGATCGCGGCGCGCTGGACGTAGGGGCACAGGTCGTGGCTGACGAGGGTCAGGCGGGGCATGGGGCTCTCCTTGCGTGCGGTGACGCGGGCAGAGATGGCGCGTAGGTTTGTGCAAGGACAGAGTACGGAATGGCAGGATGAGTTTGCGCCGGGAGCAAGGATCGCTGTCGCTGACCGACCTGCATCTGGTCACGGCGCTGGCCGGGGCCGGGTCGCTGGCCGGGGCGGCGCGCCGGCTGGGCCTGAACCACGCGAGCGCCTGGCGCCGGCTGGGCGCGATCGAGGCCCGGCTGGGCGCCCGGCTGTTCGACCGCGCCCGCACCGGCTACGCGCCGACGCCGGCGGGCGAGGAGGCGATCGCCGCGGCCGACCGGGTCCTGCGGGAGATCGACGGGTTGGAGCGGCGGCTGGCGGGCAAGGATGTCGCGGCCCATGGCACGGTGCGGCTGACGACGACGGACACGCTGCTGGGCCTGGTGGCGCCGGTGCTCGCCGGGTTGCGGACGACGCATCCCGGGGTGGCGATCGACCTGGTGACCGCCAACGCGTTCTTCACGCTGACCCGGCGCGACGCGGACGTGGCGCTTCGGCCGGCCGATGCCGCGCCGGAAGGGCTGGTGGGCCGGCGCCTGGCGGGCGTCGCGACGGCGGTCTATGCGGCGCCGGGGATGGCTGGGCGAGCGGTGGAGGCGCTGGACTGGCTGGCGCCCGATGACGGGCTGGCCCATCTCGGGTCCGCCAAATGGATCGCGGCGCATGTCGCCCCGGAGCGGATCGTGCTCCGGGCCAGCGGATTGCCGGCGCTGCAGGCGGCCGCGCGCGCCGGCATGGGCGCGGCGCCGCTGCCGTGCTTCCTGGGCGACGCCGATGCCGGGTTGGTGCGGATGACGGAGCCGCTGGCCGCCATGGCGTCGTCGCTATGGCTGCTGACGCATCCGGACCTGCGCCGCACCGGGCGCGTGCGGGCGGTCATGGACGCGCTGGCGGCGGGGCTGGCGGTTGCGCGCCCGCTGCTGGAGGGCGCGGGGCCGCGCGTGCAGGCCGCGCAATCGCTTCAATCCGCTCCCGAGGCATGAGCGGGAGCCGATGGCCGCGAGCCGCCCCAGGACCGCGGTCCGAAGGCGTCGCACATGGGTCCCGGCGCAGGGACCGCGCTACCGGCGCGCGCCGGTCAGGCGACGGCGGCGGCCACCCACTGCGCCCAGGCGAGCACGGCCCGGTCGCCGCCACGCCGCCCGACCACCTGGATGCCCAACGGCATTCCGCTGGGCCCCGCGCCCGCGGGCACGGTGACGCAGGGGACGTGCAGGCTGGTCCAGATGAGGTTGAACGACGCGTCGCCGGTCCACTCCAGCCCCAGCGGCGCCTCCCCGGGGGCGGCAGGCGTGACCAGGATATCGACGTCGTCCATCGCCGCCGGGAACGCGTCCTGCAGGGTGCGGAACGTCGTGCGGGCTTCGGCAAGCGCCGGGCCGCCCTGCGCCAGGCCCCAGTCCAGGCGTTCGCGCAACACCGGGCTGATGCGGTCGCGGTGGTGCGCCATCTCCCATCCCATGGCGCGGGCGCTCTCGGCGTTCATCACGACGGAATGCGCGGCCTCCATGGCATCGAACGCGGGTGGCAGCGCCAGTTCGCGCACCGTGGCGCCCGCGCGGGCCAGTTGCCCGGCGACCCGCTCCATCAGCGCCTCCGTCTCCGCCCCCGCGCGGTCGCGCATCCCGGTCCAGCACAGGCCGATGCGCGGCGCCGGCGCCTGCACGTCGGGGTCGCCGAGATCGACGTCCGCAAGCACGCCCGTCAGCAAGGCGCAGTCCGCGACGCTGCGCGCCATGATGCCGATGGTGTCGAGGCTCTCGCTCATCAGCTTCATGCCGTGGCGGTTGATGGTGCCGTAGCTGGGCTTGTAGCCGACGACCCCGCAATACGCGGCGGGACGGATGACGCTGCCTGCCGTCTGGGTGCCGAAGGCCAGCGGGAAGAACCCGGCCGCCACCCCGGCCGCCGAGCCGCTGCTGGACCCGCCCGGCGTGCGCGCCGCGTCGTGCGGGTTGGTGGTGGGCCCGGGGGTGCGGGTCGCGAACTCGGTCGTCGCGGTCTTGCCCAGGACGACGGCGCCCGCGGCGCGGGACCACGCGACGGGGGCGGAGTCGGCGTGCGGTCGCCACCCGGCCCAGATGGGGGAGTTGTAGCCGGTGGGCATGTCGGCGGTGTCGAGCACGTCCTTCACCCCGATCGGCAGGCCGTGCAGGGGGCCAGGGGCCGGCGCGGCGGCGCGGACGGCTTCCGGGTCGAGATAGGCCATCGCCTGCACGATTGGCTCCCGCGCCGCCACGCGGGCGAGGCAGGCTTCCAGCAGGGCGGCCGGAGCGAGCGTGCCGGCCCGCATGGCACGAAGGGCCTGGGTCGCGGTCAGGTCGGCGGGATCTGGCATCGTGGCTCCTGGACTTGCTGCGGCAAGGCTGGCGCAAGCGGGGGCGCGGGTCCATCTTCCCTGCACGATGCAGCACGCCCCCTCCCCGGTCCGGCTCGGCCACGGTCTCGATGGCACCGTCACGTATCTGGTGGATCAGCCGGTGGCGGCGTTGCCCCCGGTGCGCGGGCGGGACCTGGCGGCGGCGTGGGACGCGGCGCGGGATGCGGCGCTCGGCGCCATGTGGGGCGGGTCGCTGCGGTTTCGTTTCCGGCAGGCGGATGGCAGCTTCACGGACCTGGCGCTGCACGACCGCGACGCCCGGTGCTGGGCGCGCGCGGTGGAGGCGACGACGGGCTTGCAGACCCTATACGGCCTGTCCCTCTGTCTGCGGCTGCTCGCGCTGGTGGATCTGCTGTCCCGCGCGCGCTGGACCGGCCCCTTCTGCACGCTGCGGCGGGAGGGTGCGGAGCTGCACCCGGCGCTGCTGCGGGCGGCCGCGACGGCGGAGTTGACGAACGACGCGCGGTTCGATGAAACACGGTTGCGCGCGGGGCTGTCGGTCCTTGCGGCCGCGCCCCGATCAGGAGCCTTCGCATGAACCAGCCGATCCAACTCGCCCTGGCCGCCTTCGTCGTGGCCGGGCTGCTGGCCGGGTGCGCCCCGGGGCGGCCGCGGCCCACCGCCGCGGCAAGTGCGGCGTGCCGGGCGGAGACGGACCGGGTCTATGCCGCGCAGAACCGGGCGGACCTGTCCTACCGGGACCAGCGGGACACGCCGTTCGCCGGCAGCTACAACTCGGGCATCACGTCGCGGGGCCTGGGCGCGCGGTTCGGGCGGGACAACCTGGAATCCTCCTGCCTCGCCAATGCCAGCGGCAACGCGCCGGCCGGCACGGCGTCCGACGCAGGAACGGGACCGGCGTTCAGCCCCTCCCCCCGATGACCGCCATGCCGTAGAACCGCGGGGTTCCAACCCCCAACGAGGTTCCAAGGCATGAGCAAGATCATTCGTACCGAGCCCAACAAGGTGCTCGCGAAGGCCGTCGAGTATCACGGTTTCGTGTACTGCCAGGGCGTGACCGCGCAGGACCTGTCGAAGGACATCGTCGGCCAGACGAAAGAGGTGCTGGACGGGATCGACGCGATCCTGGAAATCCACGGCACGGACAAGACGCGGCTGCTTCAGGCGCAGATCTGGCTGAAGGACATCCGGGACCGCGACGCTATGAATTCTGTCTGGTCCGCATGGCTGCCCGAGGGTGGCGCACCCGCGCGCGCCTGCGTCCAGGCGAACATGGCGGACCCCCGCCACCTGGTCGAAATCATGGTCACGACCTGCAAATAGGCGTCCCGTTCTGATTATGTGAACGTAAAGCCGAACGGTAAGTCATTCTGAACACGAGAATCATAGTGGCGGGAAAGCGACAGTGTCACTTTTCCGCCACGCCCATTTTTTCTTTGTTGCATATGCGGTTCACCGGTCCGTGAATGGGAGGATCATCCCAATCCAGCCGGTTATCCACAGGGCGATTTTGTCGAAATCACCCGATCGGGAGCTTCGGACGCCGCTCGTTGTTGCCCTGCCCCGCCCTGGCCCGGTAGCCCTGTTGTCACGGGTCGGTGACCAAAAGGGGGCTTCATGCGGTTTGATGGTTTCAACGGGCGCGTTGCCGCAATCGGCGTCGCTTTGGTCATGATGGCGCCACTCGGCGCACAGACGGCCGACGCCAAGCAGCGCACATCCGCTGTCTCCACCGCATCGCACGTGAAGGCCATCCAGGCCGGAATGGCGTCCTCTCGCAGGTATAACGGCGGACGGGGCTATTCGGTTGCACGCTTCGGCCGCGGCGGGCTGCAATGCGTCCCCTTCGCCCGGGAAAACACGGGGATCGAGCTATCGGGCAACGCCAACACCTGGTGGAGCAACGCCGAAGGCGTCTATGAACGCGGTGCCCGGCCCGAGGTCGGCAGCGTGCTCAACTTCCGCGCCAACGGCCGCATGCGCATGGGCCACGTGGCCGTCGTCTCGAACGTGATCGACTCCCGCAATGTCGAGATCGACCACGCCAACTGGGCCGGCCCGGGCGCCTATCGCGGCGGCGTCAGCCGCAACATCAACGTCGTCGACGTGTCCGAACGGAACGACTGGACCGCGGTCCGCGTCGCGCTGGGCCAGACCGAGACCTACGGCAGCGTCTACCCGACCTACGGCTTCATCTACGACCGCCCCGACAAGGGCACGATGGTCGCCAACGCCCGCATCGCCCCGGCCCCGGCCCTGAACGCGCCCCCCCGCGACCTGCGCCCGGCCAGCGAGCGCTTCCAGTCGCAGGAGATCGTCGAGGTTGCCGAGGCCGATGACGACGCGCAGCCCCGCACCCGCCGCGTGGTCCATCGCGCCCGCGGCACGACGACCGGCAAGGCCGTCGTCACCAAGGCGTCCGCCAGCAAGTCGAAGGCAGCCGCGGCGGCCCACGCGCACCACCGCAACCGCACCTGACGCACGCACCCCCGGGGCGATTTGCTTGCCCCGGGATCGGCTCTAATCTCGGCCTCGGAACCGTCCCCGAGGCCAAACCGATGACCCATCCCGCCGAGCCGTTCCTGGCCGCGCGCGACCTGCTGATCGCCCACCGCACCGACCTCGCCGCCGCCCGCGCGGCCTTCGCATGGCCGGCGCTCGACCGGTTCAACTGGGCGCTCGACTACTTCGACCGCATGGCGGCCGGCAATCCGGCGGTGGCACTCCGCCTGATCGGCCCCGGCGACCATGACGAGAGCGTCTCCTTCGCCGCGCTGTCGGCCCGGTCCAACCGGGTCGCCAACGGGCTGCGGGCGCTCGGCGTGCGGCGCGGCGACCGTATCCTGCTGCTGCTGGGCAACGTGCGGCCGTTGTGGGAGACGATGCTCGCCGCGATGAAGCTGGGCGCCGTCGTCATCCCCGCGACGACCATGCTGACGCCGGACGACCTGCAGGACCGCTTCGCGCGCGGCGGGGTGCAACACGTGGTGGCGGACGGCACGCTGGCGGGGCGGTTCGCCGCGATCGACGGCGCGTACACCCGGATCGCGGTCGGCGGCGCCGCCGGATGGACGCCGTTCGACAGCTTCGATGCCGCGGACCCCGCCTTCGTCCCGGACGGCGAGACGCACGCCACCGACCCGCTGCTGCTGTATTTCACGTCGGGGACGACGTCGAAGCCAAAGCTCGTGTTGCACAGCCATCAAAGCTACCCCGTCGGGCATCTATCGACGATGTACTGGATCGGGCTGCGGCCCGGCGACGTGCATTTGAACATCTCGTCCCCGGGCTGGGCGAAGCACGCGTGGTCGAGCTTCTTTGCCCCATGGAACGCAGGCGCCACGATCCTGATCCTGAATCAGCCCCGATTCGACGCGCACGGCCTGCTGGAGGTGCTGGACCGCTGCCGCGTCACGACGTTCTGCGCGCCGCCGACGGTCTGGCGGATGCTGGTGCAGGAGGATCTCGGCGCGTATCGGACACACCTGCGGGAGGTCGTCGCCGCGGGGGAACCGCTGAATCCCGAGGTGATCGCGCGGGTCGAGCAGGCCTGGGGCGTGGTGATCCGCGACGGCTATGGTCAGACGGAGACGACGCTGCAGATCGCGAACACGCCGGGCCAGGCGATGACGCCGGGGTCGATGGGTCACGCGCTGCCCGGCTACCGGGTCGCTCTGCTGGATGCCGACGGCGTGGAGCAGGAGGAAGGCGAGATCGCCCTCGCGCTCGACCCGGCTCCCTTGGGCCTGATGCAGGGGTATCTGCAGCAGGACGGATCGGTCCAGCCCGTGACGGGCGCCTGGTATCGGACGGGGGACGTGGCACTCCGGAACGCCGACGGCAGCTATACCTATGTGGGCCGGGCGGACGACGTGTTCAAATCGAGCGGCTACCGGATCAGCCCCTTCGAGCTGGAGAGCGTGCTGATCGAGCACCCGGCCGTGGCGGAAGCGGCGGTGGTCCCGGTGCCCGACGCCACCCGGACGGCCCTGCCCAAGGCCTTCGTCGCCCTGGCGGAAGGGTATAGTGCGGACGCCGCGACGGCGGCGTCGATCTTCGCGCACCTGCGGGAGCGGCTGGCGCCCTACAAGCGGATCCGCCGGCTGGAGTTCGCCGAGCTGCCGAAGACGATCTCGGGCAAGATCCGCCGTGTGGAGCTGCGCCGGGCTGAAATCGATCGGGCGGGGCAACAGGGCACGAACGCGGCGGAGTTCCGGGACGGGTCCTGAGGTCTTGTCCCGGATCCCGCGTGGCCGCCCGGCCGGGTAGGGGATCGTGAGTTACCATTAACGAACAATTCCTGTTTTGCCAGTATTTTCACGCTCGATTATGAGGGTGCGGCGGTGCTGCACCGCGACATGACCGAGGATGCGAACAGTCAGATGTTGGCGCGCCGTTCCGTCACCGCCCTGGCCTTGGTTGCCGCAGCGACGCTCATGATCGGGTCCGCCGGGGCCGCGACCTTCACGGCGACCGAGTTGAGCTACGACCGGGCGCTGCTGAACCAGTTCAACCTGGTGACCATCGGGAACTACACGACGACGAACGAGACCGAGGGCCGGATCATCGTGGGCGGCAACGCGACGATCAACGGCTCCCGGAACGTCTGCTTCAACGGGTGCGCGGGGAATGCGACGGCCGCGGTGGACGCATCGGGCGCGACGTTCGGCGCGCTGACGGTGTTCGGCAACCTCGCGGGTGGGGTGACGACGACGAAGGGCAACATCAATGTCGGCGGCAACAGCACGGCGTCGGTGAACCTGCGGAGCGCCGGCAGCTTCAACATCGTGGGGTCCGCGGCGAACTCGACGGTGGACAGCGCGACGGTGGTGCGCACGACCCGGTCGACGTATGCGGGCGCGATCCAGAACAGCGGCAACAACAACAAGGCGCAACTCAACCAGACGATGGCGACGGTGTTTCCGTTCTCCACCGCGCCGATGACGAACGTGCAGAACCTGGCGCAAGGGATCGCCGCCCTGCCCGGCTCCCCGGGCGTGAACGCAAAGGCGCTGCCCAAGCAGGACAATCTGTTCTTCACCGCCACCAACGACTACACGGCCGGCGGCAAGAAATACGGCGTGATCACCACGACGCTCGCGAACCTGGCGGCAGAGACGAACTTCCGCGGGATCGACAACGGCACCAACGACGCGACCTTCGTCATCGTCACCGGGGATGGCGCGAACTTCACCTTGCCGAACCTCAACAGCTATGCCGGGGCGAACAAGGTGATCTTCGACTTCGTGGACGCGACGACGCTCAAGTTCGCGGGGACGTGGAACGGGACCATCCTGGCGCCCCTGGCGACGATCACCCAGCAGGGCGGCGTGCTGGACGGATCGGTGGTGGTGTCGTCGATCACGCAGACGCAGGAGCTGCATCAGATTAACCTGTTCACGGGCGACCTCAGCGGGCTCACCGGGTTCACCTATGGCGCACGGGTGCCCGAACCGGCCTCGTTCGCGTTGTTTGCCTTGGGGCTTTTTGCCGTTTGCCTTGCGCGTCGGCGCTCGCCGGGGGGCGGCCATGCACGGGCGTCCGGTTCTTTCCTTTTGACAATTCGTTCACGATCGGGCAGGTAACGTAAACGTGCCGCCGTGTCCCACGTTGGACCCGGCAGATGTCGATCGGATAGAGTCAACATGAACCTCTCGGTCTCCGTTCTTCGCCTCGCTGTGCCGGTTCTGGTTGCCGGCGCCTTGTGCGTTGGCGCGCGTCCTGCGCACGCGGTCGCGTTCCCGGCGACGGAGATCAGCGCCGACATGGCGCTGCTGAGCCAGTTCAACCTTGTGACGCTGGGGAACTACACCAGCAACGCGACCTCCATTCAAAGCGTCGCGGGACGAGCGATCGTCGTCGGCAATGCCACGGCTTCGTCGGGCAGCAACATGGGTTCCAGTTTCTGTGCCGCGTCCAGCTGCGCTGGCAACGCGACGGCTGCCGTGGACGCGACGGGCAAGACCTATGGCGCGTTGACGGTGTTCGGGAACATGGCCGGCAACTTCGGCGCCGGGTATCAGAACGGCGGCACGGTTTCGGTCGGCGGCAACGCGTCGGGCTATTTCTACGCCGGCAACAAGGCGAGCCTGAACATCGTGGGCTCGGCCAGCGGCCTCACGGTCGACTACCCCAGCGCCATCAAGACGAGCCGAAGCACGTTCGCAGGCACGCTCACGAACAACACCGTGGGTTCCGTGGCGACGGGCGTATCGGCGGCGACGGTGTTCCCGTTCACCAGCACCTGGCTGACGCGGGAGGTGAAGAACCTCTCGACCGGCCTCGCCGCCCTGCCCGGCTCGCCCGGCGTCAGCGCGCAGGCCTTGCCCAGCAGCAACCCGATCATGTTCACGGCGGCGAACGACTACATCGTCAACGGCAAGAAGTACGGCGTCGTCACCACCACCCTCGCGAACCTCGCGCAGCAGTCGAACTTCCTCGGCGTCGGCAATGGGACGAACGACGCAACCTTCGTGATCGTCACCGGGGACGGCGCGAACTACACGCTGCCCAACCTCAACAGCTTCGTCGGCGCCGACAAGGTGATCTTCGACTTCGTGGACGCCACGACGCTGAGGTTCGCAGGCCAGTGGGCCGGCACCATCCTGGCCCCCTTGGCCAACATCACCCAGCAGGGCGGCAGCTTCGACGGCACGGTCATCGTGAACTCGATCAACCAGACCCAGGCGCTCTATGCCAACAACCTGTTCACCGGCAACCTCGTCGGGCTTGTGCCCGAGCCTGCGACGCTCGCACTCTTCGGAATCGGCATCGCGGCGGCCGGCCTCGTCCGCCGCCGCCGCCGCGCCTGACTACCTGACCAGGTTGGACGGGATGCGCCCGTCCAGAACCGCGTCGATCCCGTCCAGCACGATCATCCCCATCGCATCCCGCGTCTCGGCCGTGGCACTCCCCAGGTGCGGCAACAGCACGACGTTCTCCAACGTCAGATAGCGCGGATCGACCCGCGGTTCGTTGTTGTAGACGTCCAGCCCGGCGGCCGCGACCTGGCCCGATTGCAGCGCAGCGACCAGGGCCGTGTCGTCGATCAGCGTCCCGCGCGCGGCATTGGCGATCACCGCGCCCTTCGGCAGCCTGGCGATGCGCTCCGCATTCAGCCAATGGCGCGTCCCCTCCCCGCCCGGCGCATGCAACGACAGCACGTCGCACACGGACAGGAACGAGTCGTCGTTGTCGTGGAAGATGGCGCCATGCTCCATCTCCGCCGGCAAGCGCTGCTGGTCCCGGTAATGAACCTCCATCCCGAACCCGCGCGCCATCGGCACCAGCTCCCGCCCGATGCGTCCCATCCCGAAGATGCCCAGCCGCCGCCCCGATACCAGCGTGCCCAGCAACTGCGTCGGCGCCCACCCTGTCCAGCCACCGGCGCGGATCATCCGCTCCCCCTCCCCTGCCCGGCGCGCGGCGGCCAGGATCAGCAGCATCGCGCACTCGGCCGTGGCGACGCTCAGCACATCCGGCGTGTTCACGACGGGGATCCCGCGGGCCCGCGCGGCCGCCATATCGACGTGGTCGAACCCCACGCTGAACGTGCCGATGACGCGCACGCTGTCCGGCAGCGCGTGAATGGTGGCGGCATCCATCTTCTCGGCCGGACAACACAGGATCGCGGCGGCGCCGGCCGCGCGGGCCCGGATGTCGGCGCCCGTGACAGGCGCGTCATCGACGCTGAGGCGGGCATCGTAGTCGCGGGCGGCGCGGGCCTCGATGGCGGGCGGCAGCCGCCGGGTCACGAGCAGGATGGGCTTGGTCATGGGCGTCGGTTCCTCCCCGGGCCGGTTCCCCTGCCCTGTTGGCGCGCATGATGGGCGGGGTTGCGGCAGGTGGAAAGGGGCGGCAGGCTGGTGCGATGCAACATGCCCGGCTCGCCGTCGATATCGGCGGAACCTTCACCGACCTCGCCCTGGAACACGGGGAGACGCGCACGACGCTGAAGGTGCTGACGACACCCCAGGAGCCGGAGCGCGGCGTGCTGGACGGGGTCGGCGCAATCCTGCGTCAGGCCGGGCTGGACGCCGATGCCGTCGGCATCCTGGTGCACGGCACGACACTCGCGACCAACGCGATCATCGAGCGGAAAGGCGCGCGCACCGCCCTGGTGACCACGCAAGGCTTCCGCGACGTCCTGGCATTGGGAAACGAGAGCCGGTACGACCAGTACGACCTGGGCATCACCCTGCCGCAACCGCTCGTGCCCCGGCACCTCCGCCTGGTCGTGCCGGAGCGGCTGGACAACCTCGGCGACGTCCTGCTGCCGCTCGACGAACACGCCGTCGCCGATCTGGTGCCCGTGCTGCGGGCGGAAGCGGTGGAGAGCATCGCCGTCGGCTTCCTGCACAGCTTCGCGAACCCCGCGCATGAGCGGCGCGTGCGGGACATCCTGGCCGCCGCCCTCCCCGGCGTGCCGATCAGCCTGTCGTCCGAGGTCAGCCCCGAGATGCGCGAGTGGGAGCGCTTCAGCACCACCGCCGCCAACGCGTACGTGCAACCGCTGATCGGCGGCTATCTGGGCCGGCTGGAAGCCGGGCTGCGGGCGATGGGCATCGCGGCGCCGGTGTTCATGATGCTGTCCGGCGGCGGCCTGACGACGATCGAGACCGCCCGGCGCTTCCCGATCCGCCTGGTCGAGAGCGGCCCGGCCGGCGGCGCGATCTTCGCCGCCGACATCGCACGGCAATGCGGGCTGGACCGGGTGCTCAGCTTCGACATGGGCGGCACGACGGCGAAGGTCTGCCTCGTCGACGACTACCAGCCGCAGGCGTCCCGGACGTTCGAGGTCGCACGCGTGGGCCGCTTCAAGCGAGGCTCCGGCCTGCCGCTGCGGATCCCCGTGATCGAGATGGTGGAGATCGGGGCCGGCGGCGGCAGCCTCGCCCATGTCGACGGGATGGGCCGGATCGGCGTCGGGCCCGAAAGCGCCGGGGCGGACCCCGGTCCCGCCTGCTACGGCTGCGGCGGCACCCGGCCCGCGGTGACGGACGCGAACCTCGTGCTGGGGCGGTACGAGCCGGCGCGCTTCGCAGGCGGCACGATGGCGCTCGACGACGCGGCGGCGGCGGCGGCGTTGACGCTGGCGGTGGGCGCGCCCCTGGGATTGGAGCCCGGAATGGCGGCGCTGGGCGTCGTGGAGATGGTCGACGAGAACATGGCCAACGCCGCGCGCGTCCACGCGATCGAGAGCGGCAAGACCTATACCGGGCGGACGCTCATCGCCTTCGGCGGCGGCGGCCCGGTGCATGGCTACCGTGTGGCGGAGAAGATCGGGATCGACCGCGTGCTGGTGCCGATCGGCGCCGGGGTGGGCAGCGCGATCGGCTTCCTGCGCGCGCCGGTCGCCTACGAGGTGGTCCGCAGCCTGTACCAGCGGCTGGGCACGTTCGACGCGGCGGCGGTCAGCGCCCTGCTGGACGACATGCGGGCGGAGGCGGACGGGGTGGTCGAGAAGGGGCGCTTCGGCGCGCCGACGCGGGAAGGCCGGCTGGCGTTCATGCGCTACGTCGGGCAGGGCCACGAAATCCCTGTGGCCCTGCCGGCGCGCGCCCTGACCGACGCGGACGTGGACGGGCTGCGGGCCGCCTTCGACGCGGCCTATGCCCGCTTCTACGACCGCCCGGTGCCGGGGTCGGACGTCGAGGTGATGGGATACGCCGTGACCGTCTCGACGATGCCCGACGCGGTCGCGCCCGGCGCACCGCCCGCCCCACGCGACGGCGCGGCCCACAGCCAGCCGGTCCGGGACACGGCAACGGGGACCGTCGCCGACTGGGCGGTGATCGACCGCGCAGCCCTGGCCGTGAACCAGCGCGTCGACGGCCCGGCCATCATCGCCGAAGACGAAACCAGCACGCTGGTGGGGCCGGGGTGGGCGGCGACGGTCGATGAACGCGGCTACCTGGACCTGCGGAGGACAGCATGAACGCTTTGGCCGACATCCAGCGCCAGGTGATGTGGAACCGCCTGCTCGCCGTCGTCGAGGAGCAGGCCCAGACCATGATCCGCACGGCGTTCAGCACCACCGTGCGCGAGGCCGGGGACCTCAGCGCCGGGATCTTCGACCTGCAGGGCCGGATGCTCGCGCAGGCCGTCACCGGCACGCCCGGGCACGTGAACAGCATGATGGAGAGCGTGCTGCACTTCCTGGCGAAGTTCCCGGCGGAGACGCTGCGGGACGGCGACCACCTCATCACCAACGACCCCTGGCTCGGCACCGGGCACCTGCACGACCTTACCGTGGTGACGCCCGCGTTCCACCGGGGCCGGCTGGTCGCGCTGTTCGCCAACACGGCGCACGTGATCGACGTGGGCGGCCTCGGCATGGGTCCCGAAGGCCGCAGCGTGTTCGAGGAAGGCTTGTACATCCCCATCGTGAAGTGCTTCGAGGCCGGCAAGCCCAACGAGACGTTCTTCGACTTCCTGCGCGCCGGCACCCGCCTGCCGGTGGAGCTGGAGGGCGACGTCTATTCCCTGTGCGCCTGCAACGAGGCCGGGGCGCGGCGCCTGGTGCAGATGCTGGACGAGTTCAAGCTCGACGGCATCGGCGCGCTGGCGGAGTTCATCCTGGACAGCAGCCGCCGCGCGACCCTGGCGGAGATCGCGAAGCTTCCGGCAGGGCGCTACGCGTCCGAAATCTGGTCGGACGGGTACGAGGCGCCGGTGAAGCTCGCCGCCAGCATGGAGGTCGCGGCCGGCGGGATCACCGTGGATTTCGAGGGCACGTCCGGCCTGTCGGGCCGCGGCATCAACGTGCCGGCCGCCTATACGCGCGCCTATGCCAGCTTCGGGATCAAGTGCGTGGTCGCGCCCGACATCCCGAACAACACGGCAAGCCTGGAGCCGTTCCGGATGCTGATCCCGGAGGGCTGCATCCTGAATGCGCCGCGGCCCCGCGCCGTGGCCGTGCGGCACGTGATCGGGCAGTTGCTGCCGGACCTGATGATGGGATGCCTCCACCAGGCCGTCCCGGGCCGCGTGACGGCGGAGGGCAGCTCCTGCCTCTGGAACCCGCCGCTGCGGGGTGGCCCGATCGTCAGCGGGGCCAATTCGCCGCTGGTGGATTTCGAGGTGATCACGTTCAACAGCGGCGGCACCGGCGCCCGGCCGGGCCAGGACGGGCTGGACGGCACCGCCTTCCCCAGCGGCGTCCGGACGATGCCGGTCGAGGCGACGGAGAACGTCGCGCCCGTCGTGTTCTGGCGCAAGGAGCTGCGCCCCGGCAGCGGCGGCGCCGGCCGCACCCGCGGCGGCATGGGCCAGGTGATGGAGATCGGCGCGAAGGGCGATGCCGAGTTCGCGTGCAACGCCGTTTTCGACCGCGTGGCCCACGCGCCGAAAGGCCGCGAGGGCGGGGGCGATGGCGCGCCGGGACGGGTCTACCTGAAAAGCGGGACGGTGCTGCGGACCAAGGGCTACCAGGTGATCCCGGCCGGGGACCGCCTGGTGCTGGAGCTTCCGGGCGGCGGCGGGATGGGACCGGCGTCGGAGCGGGATGCGGCCCTTGCGGCGCGGGATGTTCGGGACGAGTTGATGGGGAAGTCCTGAGCGCGGGCGCCTGGGCCGTGGCGATTGCGCGAGTCCCTGGGCCGAGATCCCCGGATCAAGTCCGGGGATGACGTTCGTTCGGGACGGCGGGAACCTGCCGAGCCGCTGGGACGGGGATGACGCAGGAGCCCCGGCAGGGTAGACCGCTGCCGGCCATAGGGACGTCACGCGTTGGACAGGGTGCAGCGGATCGCCGCAGGGACGATCGTCGTCGGCATCGTCGTGCTGGCGATGAAGGCGGCTGCCTGGTGGCTCACCGGCAGCGCCGCCCTCTATTCGGACGCGCTCGAAAGCGTCGTGAACGTCGTCGCCAGCGTCATCGCCCTGCTCGCGCTCCGGTTCGCCGCAATGCCCGCGGACGACAACCACCCCTACGGGCACCAGAAGGCGGAGTTCTTCTCGGCCGCCATCGAGGGCGGACTGATCATCGTCGCCGCGTTCTCGATCCTGCAGCACGCATGGAGCAGTTGGCAGGCGCCCGCCGTGTTCGACGCACCCTGGTTCGCGCTGTCGTTGACGGTGCTGTCGACGGCGATCAACGGCGGCTGGGCCGCGCTGCTGATGCGCGTGGGCCGGGCCAGCCGGTCCGCGGCGCTGGTCGCGGATGCGCGTCACCTCTACTCGGACGTCGTGACCTCGGTCGGCATATTGGCCGGGTTGGGCATCGTGCTGGCGACGGGGCTGCGATGGCTCGACCCCTTGCTGGCCGCCGCGACCGCGGTGCACGTGCTGTGGTCGGGCCTGAGCGTCGTCCGCGGCTCCGTCGGCGGCCTGATGGACGAAGCGCCGGACCCCCGCACCATGGAGCGGATCCGCCTGGCCGTGAACACGCACGCGGCCGGCGCCATCGAGGCGCACGACCTGCGGACCCGGCACGCCGGCCGGTTCACCTACCTCGAGTTCCACCTCGTCGTGCCCGGCGGGATGCGCGTCGACGAGGCGCACGACATCTGCGACCGGGTGGAGGAGGCCCTCAGGGACGAGGTTCCGGGCCTGGTCGTCACGATCCATGTGGAGCCCGAGGGCAAGGCGAAGCACAGGGGCGTGCTGGTGCTTTGACGCGCCGGGGCCTCGTCACCGCAGGCGTCGTGTCCCTGCTGCTGCACGGCGCGGCCGTATGGGCGCTGCTGCCGCGGGGCGGCGGCCGCACCGGGATCGAGGCGCCGCCGCTGATCGAGATCGAGCTGGTGGACCAGGCGGCCCAGATCCGCGGAACGATCGATGCGACGCCCGGCCAGCCCCCGCCCGAGCCGGAGACGCCCCCGGCGCCGCAGGATCAGGCCGGGTCGTTGCCGCCCCCGCCGCCGCCCACGCGGCCGGTGGCGCCAGGCCCCCCCGCCCGCGCGGCGGTCAACCTCGCGGGCGCAGATCAGGATCAGGAGCCGCTTTCGGTCACCGGGCGGGATGTCGTGCCGCCGCGTCCGGATGGGGTCCGCAACAAGCCGCCCGCCTACCCGGCCGATGCCGCCCGGCGCCGGGCCGAGGGGACGGTCGGGCTGCGGATCCACGTCACCGAGGCAGGGACCCCGGCATGGGTTGACGTCGTCGCCAGCAGCGGCGATGCCAGCCTGGACCGCGCCGCCCGGGAGGCCGTGGCGCTGTGGCGATTCCAACCGGCACGGAACAATGGCGGTCCCGTGCCGTTCGACTTCGAATACCGCATCCGTTTCACCCTGGGGGCCCAGCAATGATCAGGATCGACCGAGTCGTCACCCGCGGCGGCGACGCCGGGCAGACGTCGCTCGGCGACGGCACGCGCGTCGACAAGGACGACGAGCGGGTCGACGCCTATGGCACGGTCGACGAGGCGAACGCCGCGATCGGCCTGCTGCGCCTGCACTGCGGCGGCGACGCGGAGGCGGACGCCATGCTGGCCCGCATCCAGAACGACCTGTTCGACGTCGGCGCCGATCTCTGCGTCCCCGGCGAGGCCGGCGAACGGCTGCGGGTCACGGACGCGCCGAGCGCCCGGCTGGAGGCGGAGATCATCGCCATGAACGCGGCCCTGCCGGCACTGACCAGCTTCGTGCTGCCCGGCGGCACCCCCGCCGCCGCGCACGCGCACCTGGCCCGCACCATCGTGCGCCGGGCGGAGCGGCTCGTCGTCGGCCTGGCCCGCGTACAGACCGTCAACCCCGCCGTCATCCGCCTGCTGAACCGCCTGTCCGACCACCTCTTCGTGCTCGGCCGGCGGCTGAACCCGGGCGGCGACGTGCTCTGGACCCCCGGGGCCAACCGATGAGCGACGCCGTGGAGATCCCGGACCCCGCCGGATCCGACAAGATCGCCCGTGACGAGAAGGAGGACATGCCCCTCCCGCATGATCCCAAGACCGTTTTCCTGGGCGGCCTGTTCTTCCTGGCGTGCATGGTCATCCTGTACCTCGCGCAGACCGTGATCCTGCCCATCGTGATCGCGCTGGTGCTGAAGCTGCTGCTGCAGCCGCTGGTGCGGGCGCAGGAACGCATCCGCATCCCCAAGGCGCTGGGCGCGCTGGTCGCGGTGCTGCTGCTGCTGGGCGTGTTCGCCGGGCTGGGCGCGATCCTGTCGGGCCCGGCCAGCGAGATGGTGCGGAACTTCCCGGCGATGCTGGGGAAATTGCAGGAGCAGATCAGCGCGTTCAAGCCGCTGCTGGAGCGGGCCAAACCGGTGCTGGGCGTGCTGGGCGTCAGCGAAGACCCGGCCGAAATGGTGAAGCTCAGCCCCGGCAGCATCGCCGGGTCCATCGCGGGCGGCGCCAGCAGCTTCGCGTCCCACCTGCTGGAGACGCTGCTGATCCTCTACTACCTGCTGGTGTTCGGCGAGACGTTCATGCGCCGCCTGGTGGAGGTGCTGCCGCGCTTCCGCGACAAGAAGCAGGCGGTCGAGATTTCGGACGCGGTCGAACGCGACATCTCGGCCTATCTGCTGACGATCACGATCATCAATGCGGTCGTGGGCGTGCTGGCCGGGCTGGTGATGTGGGGGTTCGGGGTCCCGGGGGCGCTGGTGTGGGGCGTGCTCGCGTTCTGCTTCAACTACGTGCCCATCCTGGGCCCCTTCGCGGGCGTCGCGCTCTTTGCCGTGGTGGGGCTGGCGACGCTGGGCGCGTCATGGGCGGCGCTGATCCCGGCGGCGGCCTATCTCGCGATCCACTTCGCGGAAGGCGAAGTGATCACGCCGCTGCTGCTGGCCAAGCGGTTCACGCTGAACCCCATCGCCGTCATGGTCGGGCTGGTGTTCTGGTATTGGATGTGGGGCGTGCAGGGGGCGATCCTGTCCGTGCCGCTGCTGGCGATCCTGAAGATCATGAGCGACCGGCTGCGGCCGTTCCGCGCACTGGGGCACGTGCTGGAGGGGTAGCGCGGACGCTACTGCCGCTAGTCGACCACGGGGTGCCGCAGGTGCCAAAGCCGCTCATGGGCCGCGACCAGGCCCTCGATGCTGCGGCGGCGGTTGCCGTCCTCGGGCCGCGGGCGGCGCGTGGTCATGACTTCCAGGATTTGCAGCAGGCTTTCCGCGACCTCGTAATCGGCGACGTCGCAGGCGTGGTGAAACCCGACGAGCACCTTGTCGAACAGCCGGCGCGAGTGACGTGGCACCGCATGCTGCGGTACCGGCAGTGTGTGCGGCGTCGGGGTCTGGGTAGCGGCGCGTTCCATGCGGCCCTCCATCGCCGGGCAGTCTAGCGTGCCGGGCGATGGGACGCACATGGAAAACTGTTCGGGCTTGTCAGGTTGTGGGACGGGCGGGCCCTGGTTGCCCCCGGGGTCCGCCCGCGCCGGTCAGGTGAGCTGCATGGCTCCCTGGGGTTGGCCGGTCTCGAACACCTTGTCCGCGAACGCCTCTTCCCACGACCCCTGCGTCGAGGCGCGGCTGTATTCGGTGGCCCGGTTCTCGAAGAAGTTCGCGTGCTCGACGGCGTTCAGCATGTCGTCGAGCCAGGTGAGCGGGTTGCTCTCGACGTGGAACATCTCGTTCAGGCCAAGCTGCACCAGCCGGCGGTCGGCGATGTAGCGGATATACTGCTTCACCTCGCCCGACGTCAGCCCCTCGATCGGCCCCTGCTCGAACGCCAGGTCGATGAAGGCGTCCTCGTGATCGACGATCGTGGCGCAGACCTCGTAGATCTCCTGCCGCAGCGTCTCGGTCCAGATTTCCGGATTCTCCTGCACGAAGGTGCGGAACAGCCGGATGATGCTCAGGCAGTGCAGCGTCTCGTCGCGGACGGACCAGGTGACGACCTGGCCCATGCCCTTCATCTTGTTGAAGCGCGGGAAGTTCAGCAGGATCGCGAACGACGCGAAGAGCTGCAGCCCCTCGGTAAAGGCGCCGAAGGCCGCGAGCGTCTTGGCGATCTCATGCTTGTTGTCGACGCGGAAGGACTGCATGTAGTCGTACTTGTCCTTCATCTCCTTGTACTTCAGGAACGCCGTGTATTCGGTCTCCGGCATGCCGATGGTATCAAGCAGATGCGAATAGGCCGCGACGTGGATCGTCTCGATGTTGCTGAACGCCGACAGCATCATCAGCACTTCGGTGGGTTTGAACACCTGGCTGTAGTGCTTCATGTAGCAGTTGTTCACCTCGACGTCCGCCTGGGTGAAGAAGCGGAAGATCTGCGTCAGCAGGTTCTGCTCGGCCGCCGTCAGAGTCTTGTGCCAATCCTTGACGTCGTCGGCGAGCGGGATCTCCTCGGGCAGCCAATGCACGCGCTGCTGCATCAACCAGGCCTCGTAGGCCCA